>JAPYWM010000131.1 GCA_028276345.1 Sphingobacterium sp. | reverse complement strand
GGACCTTTCCCGACAGGCCGGACTTATGGTTGCGATGGAGTATGCAGGCCTTTAGCCGGGAACAGGTACTTTTTGCGTGGTATATCGCTGATCACGCCATACACGCGACCGAGAAGCGCCAACTGACAGGGGCGTTGTACTTCTGGCATGCGGGGCTGGCGTGGCGCTTAGGGCATCGGCGGCGAGCCCTGCACAGCTTGGAACAGGGGCTTTTGCGGGGGGCCTCGCAAGTGGCTTACCTTCAGAAAGCCTTCCCGGAAGGGGAGCTGCCCTTGCCGTTTCAGCACCTTCTGCGTCGCTATCAGCAGCTGACTTGATGTTATTTTGTGGGGATGTATCGGCTCAACTATCCCCTTGCCCCCCTACCAGAACGTACCATCCAGCCCCGCACAATCGGCATTACGATGGTCATGGACAAGGGCCTCGGCTGCCGCGCTGCCGAAGACCTCGTAGACAATGCCGCGCCCTACTTTGACTACATCAAGCTCGGTTGGAGTACCGCCCTCTTCGTGCGAAGCCTATCCGACAAGCTTGCCCTCTATAAAAATGCCGGCATTAAGCCCTACTTCGGCGGAACCCTCTGGGAAGCCTTCTACGTTCGCCAAAAGGTGGATGACTTCTTGCGTTTTTTAGATGCGCATGGGGTGCAGGTGGTAGAGATTTCTGATGGGAGTCTTGATCAGCCGCACGAGGAAAAGCTTCACTGGATTCGGTTTTTTGCGGAGCGGGGGTATGAGGTGCTTTCAGAGGTGGGGAGTAAGGACGCGACGAAAGTCTTGCCGCCTTTTCGGTGGATAGAGCTGATTCGGGCGGAGCTGGAGGCAGGCTCCCGGTATGTGATCGCCGAGGCGCGAGAGAGTGGGACAGTGGGCATGTATCGGTCTACAGGGGAGGTACGGGAGGGACTGGTAGAAGAGGTGGTGCACCATATCTCCTGGGAGCGGCTGATTTTTGAGGCGCCGCAACGGGTACAGCAGGCGTGGTTCATCCGACGTCTCGGTACCAACGTCAACCTCGGTAATATCGCCCCCGAAGAAATCATTAGCGTGGAGACCATGCGGCTGGGACTGCGGGGGGATACTTTTCATACTTTTTTGGAGCGGAGCTGATGGTAGTTTTTTTAGTCGTTGGGGGAATTTTGCTGTACGGCTTGATAGCGGTGTACGTAGAACGGAAAGTGGCCGCGTTTATCCAGGATCGGGTGGGGCCGATTGAGACGGGGCCATGGGGGCTTCTTCAGACGCTTGCCGATGTAGTGAAGCTCATGCGGAAGGCGGTACCTGCACCAGCCGGCCGGGAAAGCACCCTTTACGAAGTAGCACCTTTGATTGCGTTATCGGCTGTATGCGCGGCCCTGGCCTGGCTTCCGCTGTGGCCGCTGCACGCAGCCTCGCCTTTTGGGCTGTGGATAGCTGTGGGAATCATGGCGCTGGAAACCGTCGCCATCTTCCTGGGAGGGTGGAGTAGCCATAGCAAGTACGCGCTCATCGGGGCTTTTCGCCTATTGGGGCTGGTGCTCTCGTACGAGGTGCTTTTAGGGCTTTTGCTGCTGATCGTGGGGCTATCCTATGGTACATGGGACCTCGTAGCCATCCGAGATCTGCAAAAGAACACCTGGGGACTCCTCCTAAGTCCGGGAATGCTCATAGCGGGAATCCTGTGGCTTCTCCTGAGCTTCCTCGTCAGTCATCGGGCGCCCTTTGACCTGCCCGAAACGGAGTCCGAACTCGTAGCCGGCTACCTCACCGAATATGGCGGAATGGCCTTCGGATTCTTCATGCTGGCCGAGTATATAGTGATGTTTTTACAAGCGTACTGGATTACGCATGTATTTTTAGGGGCTCGTTGGGTAGGACTTTGGGTGCCGCTGCTGATTTTTTTCCAGATGGTAGTGCGGTGGGCGTGGCCGCGGTGGCGACCTGACCAGGCTATAAAGCTTCTGTGGAAATACGCCATTCCCGTGGCTTTTGGGGCTTTTGTGCTGGAAGCGCTGTGGCATAAGCTTTAGGCTGGGTAAGCCGGCTGAAGCCCGGGTGGCCAGGGCCTCCTGTCTCGTAGTCTGTAACCTTTTTGCATCTTTGCCCTTGTGCGATACCTATGGATGACCCTTCTGGCCGGACTTCTGGCCCAGACGAAGCGCATCTACGCCGATAGTGTCCAGTCGGTGTATGTATATCAGCTTGCCAATGGCCTCACTGTCGTAGTAAGTCCCAATCCGGCTGAGCCGCGCGCTTTCGTGATGATCGCTACCCGGGCCGGCAGCAAACAAGACCCCCCGAATAACACCGGCCTCGCTCACTACTTGGAACACCTCCTCTTCAAAGGCACAGACCGCTACGGCACCCTAAACTACCAGCGGGAAAAGCCTTATCTGGATGCCATCGAAGCCCTCTACGAAACCTACAACAAAACTACCGACTCTCTGAAACGGCTTACTATCTACAAAGCCATAGACTCGGTGGCACAGCTCGCAGCAGCTCTGGCTATCCCGAATGAATACGACCGCATGGTGAGCGCCCTTGGCGCACAGGGAACAAACGCCTTTACTAGTACGGACGTGACAGCCTACATCAACGACGTGCCAGCCCACCAGGTAGAAGCTCTTTTGCGACTGGAAGCAGAGCGCTTTCGGGCGCCGGTGCTGCGTCTCTTCCACACCGAGCTCGAAGCCGTGTACGAAGAGAAAAACATTGCCATTGACAACGAAAACCGCGAGATGGGGGAAAAGCTTATGGCGGCGCTCTTCCCCGACCATCCATACGGGACGCAGACGACCATAGGGACCATTGAGCACCTGAAAAACCCCTCTATCCGGGCTATCCGGCAGTATTACGAGACCTACTACGTGCCTAATAACATGGTGGTCATCGTAGCGGGAGATGTCAAGCCCGAGGAGGTGGTGCAATGGGTGGAAAAGTACTTTGGCGCCTATCAGCCTAAGCCCGTGCCGCCCTTTCCCTACCAGAAAGGGGCTCCCTCTCCCCTCAAAAAGCCCGTGCGAATAGAAGTAGTGGGTCCTGGTGCCCCGTATGTTCAAATCGCTTTCCGGCTACCACCTGCGGGGACGCGGGAGGCCCTCCTATCCCGTTTAGCCGACCAGATTCTCTCCAATAGCGTCACCGGCCTCCTGGATGAGATGCTCGTCCAGACCCGTAAGGTCAAAAGCGCCTATTCCTACTTCATGCTCTATCCCGACCATGGCGCAGCGGTTATCGGGGCCGAGCCCCGCGTAGGCGGCACGCTGGAAGAAACCGAAAAGCTTTTATTCTCCGTCGTAGAAGCCTTGCGAAAAGGACAATTTGACGAGTCGCTCATCACGGCCGCTATCAATGACTTAGACTTTTCTCAGCAAGAGAGCTGGCGCTCCAACCGGAGCCGGGCGCAGCGCCTCCTCAGCATCTTCGTAGCCCAAACACCCTGGCAGGAAGGTCTCCACGATATCGCCCAGATGCGCACCATCACTAAGGCCGAACTCGTCGCCTTCATCAAAAAGTACTACGACCCCAAACGCTGCGTCATCGCCTACAAACGCCAAGGCGAACGTCCTAACCTCCCCAAGGTTCCCAAACCCCCCATTACCCCTCTCCCACTAAATCGCGAAAACTTATCCGAATATGCGCAGCAGTTCTTGCAAGATATTCAAAAAGTTCCCCTGCCGCAGCCTACTTTTGTGGATTATAGCCGGGCTTTTGAGCGGGAGATGGTGAAAAGTCGGGTCAACCTCTATGGCCTCCGTAATACCGACGATAGCCTTTTCACCCTGATCTGGTACGTGCCGCGGGGCAGCTGGCATGATAAGTGGCTCCCGCTCATGTTTTCTTACCTGGATCAGGTAGGCCCGCAGGGGCAAAGCCTGCAAACTTTCAAGCGTCGACTTTTCCTTTTAGGGGCTCGACTCTCTTTCACCGCCGGTGAGCAGGAAAGCTATGTCGTCTTGAAAGGCCTACATAGAAACTTTTTACCGGCTGTACGGCTCGTGGATTCTCTGCTTAACCTGCCCGCTGTCGATGAGACAGCCTGGGATTTCATTCGACAAAACACCCTTAAGAACCGGGAAAATGCCAAAAAGAATCCCGCTACGATTGGGCGGATGTTATCGCTTTATGGGCTGTACGGGCCGCAGCATCCGCAAACGTATATTCCGTCCCGGGCGGAGCTGGAAGAGATGCGGGCCGCTACCTTAAGCGCTCGCCTTCAAGCTTTGTGGAGATACCCCTGGGAGCTTTATTACGACGGGCCAGCCAGTGCCGCCCAAGTAGCGAAAATGCTGGAAGAGGTGCTCAAGGTTCCAGCCGCGTGGGAAGCCCCCCAACCGCCTAAGCAGTTTGCGATGCAAGAAACACCGCCTAAAAAAGTCTACTTCGTGCATTTCCCGATGGTTCGGGCCGAGATGACCTGGCTTTTCCGCTCAGAAAAGT
>JAPYWM010000130.1 GCA_028276345.1 Sphingobacterium sp. | reverse complement strand
TGGTAGGCAAGCCGGTTTTTCTGGAGCTGTATGTAAAGGTGGCGCCGGACTGGCGAAAGTCTACCCAGCGGCTCAGGAGCTGGGGTTACGAGGTGAGTTAGAGGGCGCCGGCGGTAGTGAGGAGGTTTTGGGCGGCAAGGCGGGCGGCGGGGTCGTCGGGATTACCGCTGAGGAGGCGGGCTATTTCTGCGATGCGCTCCGAAGGGGTAAGCGGACGGATTCGGGTTTCGGTGCTGCCGTCGGTAGTGGGCTGCTTGGCGATGTAAAAGTGCGCGCCGGGCTGGGCGGCGATAGCGGGGAGGTGCGTAATGAGGATAATCTGGAGCCTTTGGGCCAGGCGACTGAGGAAAGCCCCCATGCGCTGCGCGGTTTCGCCGCTGAGGCCGGTGTCTATTTCGTCCAGGATGAGGGTGGGGAGGGCCATCTTTTTGGCGAGGGCGGCCTTGAGGGCGAGCATGATGCGGGACATTTCGCCGCCGGAGGCCACTTGACTGAGCGGTGCCATGGGGAAGCCCGGATTAGTCTGGATCAGGAAGGTTACCTGGTTGAAGCCGTCGGGGGTGACTTCTACGGGCTGGTCGTACCAGCGGAGGGGGCTATGCGGGCTGGTGAGACGTTCTACGCTAATCTGGAAGCGGGCGCCTTTCAGGCCCAGCTCAGCAATATAGGCTTCTACTTCGTCGGAGAGGTTTTGTGCGGCAGCCAGGCGGGCCAGCTCCAGCCGATAGGCGGCATCCAGGAGCTGCTGTGTCAGGGCCTGGAGCTTTTGTTGGGCGGGCTCGAGGGCATTTTCCTCGGCTTGCAGCGCCGCTAACTCTGCCTGATAGCGCTGGATGGTCTCTATGAGGAGCTCCACGGTGGGCACCTGAAACCGGTGCATGAGGTGGTTGTACAGGTCATACTGGCTCTGAATGGTTTCTATGTCATGGGGGTTGAGGGTGTAGGCATCCAGGAGGCGGGAGAGCAGGTCGGCGGCTTCCTGGATGTTGTAGCGGGCGCTTTCGAGGAGGGTGGTGGCGTCGGTGAGGGTAGTTTCCCCTTCGGGAAGGCGCTGGAGGGCTTTCACAGCCTGCGAAAGAAGGGAGATAGGATTATGCGGCGCTTCTGAGAGCTGGTGGAGCCACTGGGAGAGGGTAGTTACAAAGAGGTTCTGGTACTCGATCCGTCGTACTTGGGTTTCGAGCTGGGCGTAGTTTTCGGCGGAGAGGTTAGGGGGCACCTGGGCGAGCTGGTTTTCGAGCCAGGCACGGCGCTGCTGGCGTGCTTCGGTGGCAGTTTGTAGCCGCTGGACTTCGTCGGCGAGGTGGCGCCACTCGTGGTAGCGTTTTCGGTAGGCGGCGAGCTCGTCGTGGAGCTCGGCATAGGCGTCCAGGAGGCGCATCTGGTAGGCGGGGCGGAAGAGGGCCTGCGTTTCGTGCTGGCTGTGGATTTCTAAGAGGTGGTAAGCGATTTCGCGCACCTGCTGCGCAGAGAGGAGGGCGTCATTGAGGAAGTAGCGGCGGCGGCCCTGGGGGGAGATTTCGCAGCGAAGGAGAAGAGGCGGCGTAAGCGGCTCCTCTAAAAGGTCATGGACAGCCTGGGGGACAGGGTCAAACTCGGCCTCTATGACGGCCCGGCTGGCAGGGGTAGGTAGGTCGGCTTTCGCGCCCAGAAGCGTAGCAAGGGCTTCCACAAGCAGGGATTTACCGGCGCCCGTCTCACCCGTGAGGATATTGAGGTGCGGATCCCACGTAAGGGCGATGTCTCGCAGCAGGGGAAGGTTCTGAATATGCAGGCGGCGTAACATGCGTCAAGTTTGGAGCAAATTTCGTAAGATTGCGGGTGATGAGGGCTTTTCGGCTGATAGCTGCGTTGGCGGTGGTATCGGCACAGGTGCATCCGTTGTGGCGCACTTATACGGATGAGGACTATGGGCCGTACGGTAGTGTCTGGGGGATGGCTCAGGACCCGCTCACAGGAATTTTATACGGCGCTACGAATGCCGGGATCATAGAATACGATGGGCAGCGCTGGAATCTCATTTCCACGCCGGCCCCGGCCCGTGCCGTGTGGATTAGCCCCAACCACCGCATCTGGGTAGGCTGCAAAGGCGACTTCGGCGAGCTCAAAACCGACTCCTTAGGACGGCTCGTGTATAAGTCTTACTTAGGCTTTTTGCCCGTCTCTCTCCAGAAGATAGGCGATGTCAATGCGGTCTTCGGCGCGGGGAATGACGTTTATTTTATCGGTTCGCAGGCGGTAGCTTATCTCAATAGTCAGGAGCTGGCGCCGGCTCCTCGGACGTTCTCGGATAAGTTTATTGCGGGGGGCGGCTTAGTGAATGGGGAGGTTTGGGCGTATTTTTCGGAGCGGGGTCTGGTGCGCCTTTCGCCCCAGGGGCCCAAAGAAGTCAGCGGCGGTAATGTCCTGCAAATCCAGGAGCCCCTCGCTGCTATCCTGAGCCCAGAAGGCGATAAAGTCTGGCTTCTAACGATCGAGGGCCGCATCTATGAGGGGAAAAAGAATGGCGGTCCCTTCGTCGCCAAAAAACTTAGCGTATCAGACTACTTGCAGAGCAATGGGATTCAATCGGCGGTGCTCCTTCCCGATAAAACGCTACTCATCGGCACCCGAAATGGTGGGGTAGTATGGGTGCGCGCTACGGGAGAGGTATTGGGTATCTCTTCTCGGGTGCGGGGGTTCCCGGACAATGACATTTATGGGCTTTTTGTGGATATAGCGGGCAATGCCTGGGTAGGGCACAGTCGAGGGCTGACGCAGGTGCTGTTTCAGGTGCCGATACGCAGTTATGCACATGTGCCGGGCATAGAGGGGAAAGTCAATGCGCTTTTGCCGGTGGAGGGGGGGGTGTATGTGGCTACGTTGCAGGGCGTTTATCGGCTGCGTGGTGAAAAGTTTGTTGCGGTGCCGGGGTTGAAGACAGAGGCCTGGCACCTTCAAGCTTTGCGGGGGCGGGTGCTGGTGGCTTCTTCAGATGGGCTTTATGATATCACGGGCGAGGCTGCTGTCCCGGTAGTCGCAGGCAAGTCCTACGGACATATTCTTCCTTCGGCGCAGGCGGACCGGGCTTATGCCTATGGTCAGAGCGGCATCGCCGTCCTGAAATACGCTAATAGCCGCTGGCAGCTCGCCAAAGAAATAGACATCTCGGATGTGCGCTCGGCTGTAGAGATCGGGGAGACTCTGTGGATAGGAACGGTAGCCAGTGGGATTGTGCAGTATAACTTTAGTCGCGGGGAGCTGGTGCGGAAGGATTTCGGCCTGCCTAAGAGCGGTTATTACATAGCCTTCCTGGCGGGGACGCTCTATGTGCAGTCTTCGCAGATGATCTATCGGCTGGAAGGGGAGAAATTCGTAGAAGTGCCGCTTCTTCGGGAGCGTTTAGAAGGCGAGCGGATAGACCGGCTCATAGAGCTGCGGGGTGGACGGTATCTCTGTCGGACCCGGGCGGGCTTGCGGGTGATTGACCTGGCCTCGTCTGCGTTTCCTATGGAAACCTCTTATGAGGAGGCCTACTTCACGCTCAATATTCGGGGTTCCCGGCCAGATGTGCTCTTCCTGGAAGGCAATCGTCTCTGGGCCGCTTACAAAGATGAAGTCGTCGTCAGCGACCTCCTGTATAAGCCCACGCCGCGGACACCTACGCTCGTCAGGGCATTTTATGCTGGCGGGCGGCTTATTTGGGGAGGGCGTATCTACGCTCCTGAGACCATGCAGCTTTCTCTCAGTCAGCCTTCTACCGCTGTCCCTGAAATTTCCTACAAGGACGCCAACGGCTACCTTTTGCTGGGATGGGTGAACCTGCACGGTAACTTAGGGCCTACGAAGTTCCGGTATCGCTTCCTCAAAAAAGGCAATGAGCCCTGGACTTATCTGGAATCTGGGGCCAGCTTGCCGTTTGCGGACATGAGTCAGGGAACGTATCAGCTGGAAGTCCAGGCCATTGCCCCTTGGGGCGAAGAGATGCCCTCGGCCCGGTATGATTTCAAGATCGCGCCGCCTTGGTGGCTCGCCACGTGGGCATACATCCTGTATGGCATCCTGGCTATCTTGATCGTCTTCATTATCATTCAGCTTAATGCCGCCCGCTTAGAACGTCGCAATCGGGAACTGGAAGCCATCGTGCAAGAACGTACGGCCCAGCTCCAGAAAAGCTACAAAGACCTGGAAGCCGCCAAAAAAAATCTGGAAAAAGCCTACGAAGACCTCAAAAATACCCAGCAGCAGCTCGTTCAGTCTGAAAAGATGGCGGCTCTTGGTCAGCTTATCGCTGGTGTCGCCCACGAAATCAATACACCTATCGGCGCGATTAGCGCTGCCGCCACCAATATTTCTAAATCCCTCCCCGAAACGCTGAAAAACTATCCAAAGCTCATCTCTATTTTGGGGGAGCATGCAGATTTATTCTTCCAACTTGTAGA
>JAPYWM010000005.1 GCA_028276345.1 Sphingobacterium sp. | reverse complement strand
ATCATCGTCCTCGTAGCCATTGACGTAGCAGAAAAGATAGACGACTTTGTAGAACGGCAGGTGCCCATACAGGCGCTTTGGCAGTACTATCAGAATTTCATCCCATTTTATGCCAATCTGCTCTCGCCACTGGTGGTGTTTATAGCCGTGTTGTTTTTCACGGGGCAGATGGCGCAGCGGTCGGAGATTGTAGCGCTAATGGGGGGCGGGGTGAGTCTATGGCGCCTACTGCGCCCCTACCTTTTAGCCGCAGGGCTCGTGAGCCTCACCAGCCTCTACCTCCAAATGCAAATCACGCCCCGCAATGTCCGAGGCATTGAGCGCTTTGAGTACAAGTACATCAAAAACCGCACGTACTTTGACCAGCGGCAAATCCACATCAAACTTTCCCCCGAAGGCTACATCTTCATTCGGGCTTTTGATAAGTTTGACCATGTGGGGTTTGGGGCTTTCTTGGAGCGTATAGAGGGGGCTCGGCTAAAGGCACGCTACGCAGCAGAAGAAGTAGCCTGGATAGATAGTACAAAAAAGTGGCGATTTTTTCGAGTATGGGTGTATGAGCCAGAAAAGCCCCCTAAATGGATAAGCCAGATAGATACGACTCTGCCTCTCGTGCCGGCGGATATCATCCGGTCGGAGTTTTACACCCGGACGATGGCGTATGATGAGCTGCTGGCAGAGTATCGGCGGCAAGCGTATGTGGGCGGCGAGGTAGCGGCACTCCTGGAGGTAGAACTCCATGAGCGGGTAGCGCTTCCTATGGCATCGGTGATTTTGACGGCGATCGGCGTAGCGGCGGCCTCCCGTAAGCGCCGAGGCGGCGTGGCCCTCCAAATAGGCCTGGGACTCGTACTGGCCTTTATTTACGTGCTTCTCCTGGCCCTGGCCAAAAGCCTCTGGCCCGCCGGCGTCGGCCAAAGCTGGATAAGCGTCTGGATACCCAATGCCCTCTTTAGCGCCATAGCTGCGTGGTGGTTGTGGCGAGTCCGATAAGCCTCATCTACAGCTTCTGCGTCCCCCTTTACCAAATCCCTGGTCCATCGCCGCCTGTGCCCCTCTCTGTATAAGTTTTTCGCCTACTTTTGTGGTATGCAGGAGGCCTACATCGTAGCGGGTTATCGCACCGCCGTAGGAAAAGCGCCCCGGGGAAAGCTCCGCACTGTCCGCCCGGATGATATGGCCGTGGCCGTCATCGAACGTATCAAGGCCGATTTGCCACAAATCAACTTTAGCGAGGAGATAGACGATCTGATTTGCGGCAACGCTATCCCTGAGGCCGAACAGGGGCTGAATATGGCGCGCTACATTGCGCTGCGGGCAGTGGGAAAAGAGCTCCCAGCTGTAACTATCAACCGCTACTGCGCGTCCGGGCTGGAAGCTATCGCCATGGCCGTGGCCAAAATTCGCAATGGCGATGCCGATGCGATCCTCGCCGGCGGTGCCGAGACCATGTCCCTCGTCCCCATGGGAGGCTGGCGCATTGTGCCCAACTACGAATATGCCCTGCATGCCCCGGACTGGTACTTCGGTATGGGCATGACCGCCGAAGAGGTCGCTAAAAAATACAACATCACTCGAGAAGAGTCTGATGCCTTCGCCCTCCGATCGCACCAGCGGGCCCTGGCCGCCATCGCCGAAGGCAAATTCAAAGATGAGATCGTCCCCCTCACTGTCCTGGATGTCTCCGTCCAGAACGGCAAAAAAGTAACCCATACCTACGTGCATGATACCGACGAAGGGCCTCGTGCAGATACGAGCTTAGAGGCCCTGGCCAAACTTAAGCCCGTCTTTGCCGCCAATGGCCTTGTTACAGCTGGAAACTCCTCCCAGACTTCTGATGGCGCCGCCTTCGTCCTGGTGGTGAGTGAGCGCTTCCTCAAGCGGCACAACCTACGGCCCATCGCTGTGATGCGGGGATATGCCGTCGCCGGCGTTGAACCCCGCTACATGGGCATTGGCCCCGTGGAGGCTATTCCCAAAGCCCTGAGGCGCGCAGGACTTTCCCTGGCCGATATAGACCTGATTGAGCTGAATGAAGCCTTTGCGGCGCAGAGCTTAGCCGTAGTCAAGTTAGCCGAACTTCCCGAGGACAAACTCAATGTCAATGGCGGGGCTATTGCCTTAGGGCATCCTTTGGGCTGTACGGGCGCAAAGCTCACGGTGCAAATCCTGAATGAGCTGCGGCGCCGCGGGGGGAAATACGGCATGGTAACCGCTTGCGTGGGGGGCGGTCAGGGCATAGCCGGCATATTTGAGCGGCTAAACTAAGGCGTTCTCATGGCGGACCGAGTGCGGTATCGCCTGCGCATCTACGGGAAGGTACAAGGGGTCTTCTTCCGGAAATACGCCCAGATGACCGCGCAATCGCTGGGCTTAGGGGGCCTTGTACGGAATGAACCCGATGGCTCTGTCTATGCAGAGGTAGAAGGCCCCCCCGAAGCCGTAGAAAACTTCATACGATGGGCGCATCGCGGCTCTCCTGCAGCACAGGTAGCGCATGTGGAGGTGGAGAAGAACCTTGCCCCTCTTAGCGAGACTACTTTCTCTATTCGCTAAGCTGTAGAAAGCCCGTTACAGCCTCCGATAGCAGAGGGAGCTTTTTCAGGACTGCGGAGAGCCGCCGCACAGTGAAGGTAGGAAAGACCTCCCCCGCCAAACCAAGCCGACTTCCAGATAGTCGGCTGCCGCCTCAGAAAAGCCCCGCCATCCACCCCACACGCTAACTTTGCACCATGGCTTATCGCATAGAGTACGATACCTTAGGCGAAGTATCCGTCCCCGAAGATAAACTCTGGGGCGCGCAGACCCAGCGCTCCCTGCAAAACTTCAAGATCGGGGGCCACCGCATGCCAAAAGAGGTGATCTACGCCCTCGCTATCGCCAAAAAAGCCGCCGCCCTCACCAATGCCGACCTGGGCATTCTCCCACAAGAAAAAGCCCGCCTCATCGCCGAGGTCTGTGATGAGATTCTCTCGGGGGCCTTGGATGAACACTTCCCCCTCGTCGTGTGGCAAACCGGCTCCGGTACCCAGACGAACATGAACCTCAACGAGGTAATTGCCAACCGGGCCAACCAAAAGCTCGGCCAGCCCCTCGGCACCAAAAAACCTATCCATCCCAACGACGACGTCAATAAATCTCAGTCCTCCAACGATGTTTTCCCGACCGCGATGCACATTGCGGCCTATTTGGCGGTGCGGGACCGCCTACTCCCCGCCCTTGATAAGCTCGCCCAGGCTCTCAAAGAAAAAGCCGAGGCCTACTATGCCATCATCAAAGTAGGGCGTACACACCTCATGGATGCCGTCCCCATGCGGCTGGGACAAGAGTTTTCGGGGTATCACCACCAGGTCGTTACAGCCAAAGCAGATATTGAGCGCACCTTAGATGAGGTGCGGCAGTTAGCCTTAGGCGGCACGGCTGTGGGTACAGGGCTCAACGCCCCTAAGGGTTTCGCCGAAAAAGTCGCCGCCAAAATCGCCGAACTCACCGGGGCGCCCTTCGTTACTGCCCCCAATAAGTTTGCCGCGCTGGCTACACATGACCCCCTCGTATCGCTTTCCGGCGCGCTCAAGCGCACCGCCGTGGCCCTGATGAAAATCGCCAATGACATTCGGCTCCTTGGCTCCGGCCCCCGGGCAGGTCTGGCCGAACTCAACCTCCCCGAAAATGAACCCGGCTCCTCCATCATGCCCGGTAAAGTCAATCCCACCCAGAGCGAAGCCATGACCATGGTCTGCTGCCAGGTCATCGGAAACGACACCGCCATCACGTGCGGCGCCTTCCAGGGCCACTTGGAACTCAACGTCTTCAAGCCCCTCATCATCCACAACCTCATCGAGTCCATTCGCCTCCTTGCCGATGCCTGCCATTCCTTTACGGACAACTGCGTGGTGGGCATAGAGCCCAATCTCCCCGCCATTGAGCGGCACTTAGAACGTAGCCTCATGATGGTTACGGCTCTGAATCCCGTCATTGGCTACGAAAAGGCGGCCAAGATTGCCCAAAAAGCCCATAAAGAAGACAAGACCCTCAAAGAAGCGGCTGTAGAGCTGGGCTATTTGACGGCGGAGGAGTTTGATAAGTACGTGCGGCCGGAGGCGATGGTATAGGCCTATGAGTTTTTTACCCGACAGCCTGTGGGCGTCGGTTCCGGTGCTCCAGACCCTTTCGGAGGTGGCCGACGAGCTGGCCTATCCTGCCTATGTGGTGGGGGGCTGGGTACGAGACTGGTTCCTCACCGGCGAAGCGGGAAAAGCCCTGGATATCGTGGTGCTGGGGCATCCTACCACCTTCGCCGAAGCCCTATCTAAAAAGTTGGGCACCACCATCGCCGCCGAATACCAGCGCTTCTATGTGGCCCTTGTGCGCTGGCAGGACTATGAGATAGAGATCGTAGCCGCCCGGCGGGAGAGTTACAGCCCCGAAAGCCGTAACCCCCACGTAGAGCCCGCCACCCTGGAGGAGGATTTTTCGCGGCGGGACTTCACTATCAATGCCCTCTACGTAGGCCTTCATGCTGCCGAACGCGGCCAGCTTATCGACCCTTTCGGGGGTATCCGAGACCTCGCCCAGAAAATCATCCGAACGCCCACCGACCCTGTACGCACTTTTAGCGACGACCCCTTGCGCATGATGCGGGCAATTCGGTTTGCCGTACGGCTGGATTTCACCATAGAACCCCAAACCTATGGGGCTATTCGCAGCCAGGCCTATCGGCTCGCCATCGTATCACCCGAACGCATTGTGGAGGAGTTTCACAAAATCCTCCTGAGTCCGGACCCTGTGCGAGGCCTGCGCCTGCTGTCGGATACCGGCCTGTTAGCGCAGTTTTTACCCGAAGTGGAAGCCCTCAAAGGGGTAGAAACCCAAAAAGGCCACCGCCACAAGGAAAACTTTGAACATACCCTGCAGGTGCTATCGCAGCTTTTAGCGCAGCGGCCGGACGCGCCTCTTTGGCTGCGGTGGGCCGCCCTCCTGCATGATATTGGCAAACCCCCAACCAAACGCTTTGATGAAAAACAGGGCTGGACCTTTCACCTACACGAAGAGATAGGCGCTAAACTTGTAAAAACTATCTTTCGGCGGCTACACTTGCCACAGGATCAGCGCATGAAATATGTGCAGAAGCTCGTACGTCTTCATGGTCGGCCTATTGCCCTTGCCCGGGAGGAGGTGACCGACAGTGCTATCCGGCGCCTAATCGTAGAAGCCGGCGAAGACCTGGAAGATTTGATTCTTCTGTGCCGGAGCGATGTGACTACCCAAAATCGTTTTAGGCGGCAGCGATTTTTACAAAATTTTGACCGCGTGATGCAGCGGGTGCGTGAGGTGAATGAGCGAGACCGCTTAGCGTCCTTTCAGCCGCCGATTCGGGGGGAGGAGATTATGGCACGGTATGGTCTACCGCCCAGCCGCCTCGTAGGCAAAATCAAAGAAGCCGTGCGGGAGGCCATCTTAGAAGGGATTATCCCTAACGACCGGGAAGCCGCCTGGGCCTACATGGAAGCCATCGCCCCCGAAATCTTAGCGAAAGAGCCAGTTATACAGCAGCTTCCCCAGAATCCCCAACAGAAAGAGGGAAAGGGAGAGGAAGTTCGTCCGTCGCATAAAGAGTAGGTTGAACCGGCTATTAGGCGACCCCAGGTGCTGTACGTTTTTGGCGCGGGGGTCAAAGGCGCGCAGCCACGACCGCATCATGCAAAAATAACAAAATCGGGGAAGCAGTCGTGTTTCTTAAGACGAAACCGACCCGCACCCTGTATGGGTGGGGCCGGGCAAGGGAGAGTGAAGTCAATTGGGATAAGTTACCGCGCGCCGAGCTTATCTAACTCCACTTTGGCAGCGGCTTTGAAGGCCGGGAGGGTGACTTTGCCGAAAGCATCTTTGGCTTTTTCGACATTGCCGCTTTTACGGGCAGCCAGTCCCATGAGGAAATAGGCCTGAGAGGTCTTCGTGGCATCAGTGCCGAGAAGGGGTATCAGACGTTCTAACGTTGTGACGGCTTCACCGTAGCGACCGCTTAGGTAAAGGGCCTGCGCCTTGTACTGAAGGGTGGGAATGTCATTGGGATTTTTCTCCAGAATCCTATCAGCGGTGGTGATGACGCTCGTGTAATCACCCGACATGTATTGCATTTTTAGAGCAGTGGAGTAAATTTTCAGGCGATTTTTTTCATCGGTCTCGTTAGCGGCAGCCTGAATCAGGCTTTGGGCGGCTTCGGCGGTACGACCTTTCTTATACAGGATCATGCCCTGCATCCGGTAGACGAGGTTGAGGCGATCACGGGTTTTCTCGGCTTCGCGCACGTATTCGAGGGCCTCGTCCAGGGCGCCGGCCTTATAATAGGCTTGGGCGAGCCGGAGGGCATATCCAGCACCGCTTCTCGCCACGGCGGCTTTCAGGCGCTTACCATACGGGGTGTTTTCTATCTGCTTGGCATAGCGCTCGTACTCTTGGTTATTGCCGGCTTTGTAGTGAGCCAGGGCCAAGCCGTAGGTAAACTTGGCATTCTGCGCGATAGGGAGGTCACGCGTTCTGTCATAGGCCGCTTGGAAAGCAGCGATAGCTGCGGCGGTATTACCCAAGGCCAGCTGCGTTTCACCCTCTGCATATAGCACATTGGGGTCGTTAGCGGCTTGCGGAATAGCAGCCTTGAGGGCAGAGATCTCGGACAGCGCTTGTGAAGATTGGCCTTGGAGATTCATAAAGCGAACCGCCAAAAGCTTATACTTCACGCGCTTGTTGACGTCCTGAACCTTGTTGTAGGCCTGATTGAGGACGTCTATGGCTGCTGGATAGTTTTTCTGCGTGATATACACTCGGGCCAGACGGCTATAAACGACGTCAGCCCCCGGATTCAGTTCTAAGGCTTTACGATAAGCATCAATAGCCTCGTTGGGACGCTTGAGCTGAACCAGTACATCGCCTTTGCGCACGTAATACACGTACTTGGTAGGCTCTATCCGGATGGCCTCCTCATATTTCTGGAGAGCGAGCTCGTACTGCTTATTTCTTCTGTACTGCTCACCTTCCTTGAAAGCGGCCGCTCCGCTTTGCGCATGCAAGCTCACCATGAAGCTGGTAAGCCCCCAGAAAAGCCAGCTGAATGTTTGACACCACCGCATATACTTAGTTCTATTTTGGTACGAGGCAAAGGTACAAAATTTTATACGCATGAAAGTCCCCCCTGGTTTCATGGCGCAACGACCCATCGGGCAAAGATAACTACGAAAACGCAATAGCTGGAGGGCGGATGCGCTATGCGCATGGGACTAAACGCTGGTTTGAGCACTGGTATGCCGGCGCCGGGAATATTTCCAGATAGGGATGGTGGTGGGTAGCCACCAGCACGGCCGTGCCCCACCGGGCAATCTGGTGGAGCAGCATCATGATTTCCCGGCCCACCTCGGGGTCCAGATTGCCCGTAGGCTCGTCAGCTAAAAGGAGAATAGGCGCACCTACCAGCGCACGGGCAATACAGGTGCGCTGCTGCTCACCGCCGGATAGCTCATGCGGATAGGCATCTTTTCGGGCAGAAAGACCAACCTGAAACAACACTTCCATCACCCGCTCCCGAATCGCCTTTCGATCTTTCCAGCCGGTCACTTCTAAGGTAAAAGCTACATTCTCATAGACCGTGCGATAAGGCAAAAGCTGAAAATCTTGAAAGACTATACCCAGCTTCCGCCGAAGAAAAGGCAGTTTTTGAGGGGAAAGCGATGTTACTTCTGTCTCACCGACCCAAACCTCGCCCTTAGTAGGTTTCAGGTCGCCATAGATGGTACGCAGGAGGGAGGTTTTCCCGGAGCCTGTGCGGCCAATGAGATAAGCGAACTCGCCTTTTTGAAGGGTAAAGGAGACGTTTTCCAAGATGAGGCGGTCGCCGTACTGGATGGTGAGGTTCTTAATTTGTAGAGGTGGGTTCATGCCAGTGGAGGGTTTGGGTGTCGAGGTCCCAGGCTACTTGGCGCACCTGACCATAGGGAAGATGGGGGGCTTCGCGTAGGAGGGCTTCCCACAGCCCCGGCGGTAAAGGCGTGCGCTTCTCCGGCCGGTCCGGCCGCCCATAAAAAATCAACCTAAACCGCTCATCTCGCACTTGCAAATAATCCGGTATTTTAGCCAGGCCCTTGACCTTGAGAACGTAATAAGTTATCCGAGAAGCCATCGAACTATGGAAAGCTTACTTTTGTAAGGCGGATAACGCAGGGGAAGATCTATCCAGGTAGGGGTTTTTACTACCCCTCGGGCATGGGAGAAAATTTCAAACGAGTACCAACCATGATACCGTCCAATTCCACTTTGCCGAACGCCCCCAAAGGGTAACCGCGAGGAAGCAACCTGCATAATCGTATCATTGATGCAACTGCCGCCCGCCGGAATAGCCTCGAAAAAGTATTTCTCCTCTGCCGCTTTTTCAGTAAAAACATATAAGGCCAAAGGCGGCGGCAAGCGCCGAATAAAAGCACGAGCCTCCTCCAGGGTAGAATATGGAATAATCGGCAAAAGCGGACCGAAAATCTCTTCTTCTACGAGGCGACCGTGGGGATTCAAGAGGATGGTAGGGCTAATGTATAAATCATCCGGGTCCGTGAAGCCGCCAAAGACCACATCGCCCTCGCCAAGCATAGCGACTAAGCGATTAAAGTGGTTCTGGTGAACGATACGACCATAATCCGAGGGCCGCCTGCTAATGTCCGGCCCGTAAAATGTGATCAGGGTCTCTTTGAGATGGGTGAGGAAAGGCTGGAGAACCGCCTGGTCGACCAGCACATAATCCGGGGCAATGCAGGTCTGGCCGGCATTGGTCCATTTACCCCAGGCGATGCGGCGAGCAGCAATGGGGAGGTTCGCATGGCGGGTAACGATAGTGGGCGATTTGCCGCCCAGCTCCAAGGTGTAGGGGATGAGCCGACGGCCCGCAGACTCTGCAATAAGCCGCCCCACCCGCGTACTGCCCGTAAAGAAAATATAATCCCACTCCTCCTCTACCAGGGCAGCTGAGACAGATGCATCGCCTTTGACGACACGAATGTATTCAGCAGGGAAGTTTTCCTGGATGATTTTCTCAATGATGGCCTCGGTAGCGGGGGCAAGCTCGGAGGGTTTGAGGACGACGACATTGCCGGCGGCGATAGCGCCGACCAGCGGCAGCATCAGAAGCTGGAAGGGGTAATTCCACGGGGCGATAATCAGCACCAGCCCCCGGGGTTCATACTGGATGTAGGTTCGGCTGGGAAGCTGGGCCAACGCTGGCCACTGCAAGCGGGGCCTAACCCACTTAGAAAGGTGCTTGCGCATGTAACGGATCTCAGCCAGAGTGATGCCTACCTCAGTGGCGTACCCCTCAAAGTCGCTTTTGCCTAAGTCCTGCGCGAGCGCGCGCAAAATATCTTTTTCGTAGGCCTGGATGGCTTTTTGAAGGACCTCCAGAGCCCGTAAGCGCACCCTCAGGGGACGGGTAGTTCCCGATAAAAAGTGCGCTCGCATAGGCTCAAGGCCAAAGCGATCTGTCTGAACAGCGGTGAGCTCCGACATAGGCTACGTCAAATATAAAGCATCCCAACGAATTAGGCGGTGTAAATGTTTACATCGCCTCCGAGAGGCCTATTAGCGCTCTTCCCAAAGAGCGCAGGTAGCGAGAAGCGGTAGCCTACCCTTAAAATCAGACGGGGAGCCTCATGATGAGGCTCCCCGCGCATTCAGGGAGAGACGCGTTAAAACTGATACCCCAGACGCAGGATACCCACGCTGAATACTGCCAGATCGCCCGCCTTAGAACCTGCCGTTTTTTGGATGGTAGTAGTCCCACCCGCAGAGGTAGTGATGGTCACATCACTATTGGAGGTGCTAGCGAAGTTGAGCCCCCACTCAATCCCGAGATATACCTTTTCTGTGAAGTACCAGTCAAAACCTGAGTAGAGCCCCAGACCGAAGGTAGTACCTTTTGCTCCCAAGTTAGACTGTCCGTCTACCGTTTGGGTAAAGTTAGGGGAGTAGCCACCACCCACATAATTGTTGCGGGTAGTTTTAGCGGAGGTAATATCCAGGATGAGCTGCGCCCCAGCGAAGGTGGAGAGTTTTTCACCACCGGCAAAGTGATACTCTACCCCCGGCCGAAAGCCAAAGAGGAAGAAGGTATTTTTCTCTTCTCCCACGCCTCCTGTGCCATCGGGATTTTCAAAGACCCGATCGGTTTGGCTTTGACTTTGGAGGTTGAGGCCGAGACGCACTGCCAGATTGTCTCCTAAGAAGTAACGCAGGCGCGCACCTCCGATAGGAGCAATCGCGATGTTGTTAATAGCCCCTTGTAGGCCAACTTCGGCTGTAACTGTGCCGCCTGTGGGCTTTTGCGCCCAAATGCCTCCTACGAGAAGGAGGGTTGCAAGTACAAATGCGCTACGCATATCGGCGGCAAAGGTAAGGCAAAAATCACAAAGTCAAGTGGGGATTTTTTGCACAGATCTTCCACGCTCCTGGTGCTCATAGTATAGGATCAGGCTGAGCGGCAGGACGATGGCGCCCAGGGAGGCGATGGCGGCGCCCCGCCAGCCTAAGCGCCAGCCCCCTTTGAAGAGGTAACTCTTGAGGGCCCGTGAGAGGGCTCGTGCCATTACGCCGCCCCAAGAGGGAATAGGCTGCCAGCCCTCGGCATAGGCTTGTGATAGGAGCGTGGCATAGCGGTAGGTGCGTGCCCAGTGGTCGGCTACGGAGCGGTAGGTGTAATGCCAGAGGTGCCCCGATAGGCGTTCTACTGGGAGGCCCCTCTCCCAGGAGAGGCGCTCATGGAGGGGTCTTTCATCCCACCGGGCGAGGCCCCGGCGAAAGAGACGCACCTTCCAGTCGGGATACCACCCTCCCCATCGTACTGGCCGCCCCGCATAAAAAGGCAGCCGATTCACGGCGTACACAGGCGCCCCCCATCGCCCCTTCACCGAGAGAATAGCCGCTCTTAGCTCGGGCGAGACGACTTCATCCGCATCGAGCGAGAGGATGTACTCCCCCTGGGCTAAGCTATTGGCGTAGTTTTTCTGGGGGCCGTAGCCGTCAAAAGGGCGCTCATACCACCGCACGAGCGGATGAGCCGTGGCAATAGCCTTTGTCTCATCGGTAGAACCGCTATCCACGATGATGATCTCGTCTGCAAGGCCATCCAGAGCCGCGAGGGTGGCGGGCAAGCGGTCGGCCTCATTGTACGTGATAATGACGACAGAGAGCTGGGTTTTCATGTGCTGCGAATAGCGTCGATAGGCTGGAGGCGGGCGGCCTGGTAAGCAGGTGCGAGGGCAGCGAGAATCCCCAACCCCAGTGAGAGGCCCACCGCTTTTAGCACTTGCCCCACCGACCAACCTAAAATGAACCCCTCTTCCAGGAGAAACGGCCGGGCCACCCCCATCAGGGCCAGCGTGAGCGCAATACCCAGCCCGCCTCCTATTAGCGAAAGATAGGCCCCCTCTGTGAGAAATAGTCCCAGAATAAACGCTCGCGGCGCCCCCATCGCCCGCTGAATACCGATTTCCCCCTGGCGCTCGCGCACCGACACATATAGGATATTCGCTACCCCCGTCCCCCCCACCACCAGCGCAAACCCGGCAATAAAGAGCCCCACCACCTGGACGTAAGCGACGATGCTCTTTACCTGACTCAGGAGGGCATCCTGGCGGTTGATAGTGAAGTTGTCTTCGGCACGAGGCGGTAGGCGGCGGACTTGCCGCATGGATAGGCGCACGCGCTGCTCGAGTTCATCGATTCCCAGGATTTCTGGTCGCTTGGCTTTCACCAGGATGGTAGGGTCTCCCCTGCCGCCATAGCGATTGAGCGGATACAGCCGTAGTAGCAGGGGCAGAGGCACATAAACGATTCGGTCATTTCCAAACGTGCCCTGCGCTTTGAGGACGCCAATGACTTGCAAGGGGCGCCCCTCCCACCAGATGACCTTCCCTACGGCGGACTCTTTCCCAAAGAAGCTGCGGGCAAACTGACTGCCTACCACCGCCAAAAGAGAAGCTCGGCGAAGCTCCTCCGGCCGAAAAAAGCGCCCTTCTCGCACCTCGACCCCCGCCGTATACACGCCATCTTCCGAAATACCACTCACGCGCGTCGTCTGCCGCTCTTTGCCATAGCGGAAGGTCTGTTCGGACACAGAATAGAAAAGTGCCGCCCAGGCCTCCCCTTGCAGACCTTGGCGCAGACCTTCCAGCTCCCGCAGGGTCATCCGGGGCCGTCGGGCATACTTCTGCCAATCCTCCCCTCCATCAAACTTCCAGGGAAAATGATGTACATACACCACGGACACCCCATACCGCTCAAAGCGATCCACAATAGACAATTCCATAGAATACGTAAAGACCTGGACGGCCGACACACTGAAAATCCCAATAGAAATAGAGAGTAAGGTCAGCACAGCGCGGCGGCGATGCGCCGTGAGATTTCGCCAGGCCTG
Source organism: Sphingobacterium sp. (assembly GCA_028276345.1). Taxonomy (GTDB): domain Bacteria; phylum Bacteroidota; class Bacteroidia; order SpSt-205; family SpSt-205; genus JAPYWM01. Next base: position 7,012 of record JAPYWM010000005.1, on the reverse strand, counting down.
GCGCAGTATCTCCGCCCACACAGGGCAAAAATACACACTCCCATTCCCCCTATCTTTGCACCCCTATGAGCTCCCGGCTGAGCGATTACAACTTTGACCTTCCCGAAAGCCAGATTGCCCAGTTCCCACCCGAACCCCGCGACAATGTGCGTCTTCTCGTGGTGCGCAAAGCTACCGGCGAGATTTCCCATCACAAGTTTACTGACCTACCCCGCTTTTTCGGTGAAGACGATGTGGTTATTTACAACCAGTCGCTGCCATTCCCCTGCCGGCTGTGGGGCTATAAGGAAAAATCCACCTCCGAAGTCGAAGTCCTTCTCATGCGGGAGCTGGACCCCGAGGCGCATCTCTGGAACGCCATTGTAGAACCTGCCCGAAAAATCCGCGTAGGAAATAAGATTCACTTCAAGAATAGTCAGTTTTCAGCTGAGGTGGTGGATAATACGACCAGTCGGGAGCGGGCGCTGCGATTTATTATTCCACCGGGTGAAAGCTTCAACTTATTCATTGAGGAGTTTGGCGAGATGGCGCTGCCCGCATACATTAAGCGGCCCCACCAGCCAAAAGATTATACAGCTTATCGGCCGGTGTGGTCGGGGATACCGGGGTCTGTACAGGTACCCGATGCGAGTCTGCCCTTTACCAAGCTGCTGATACGCGAAATGGAAATAAATGGGACGGTATTTGTCCCGATTACGCTGCATACGGGTGCGCCAAACTTCCGGGGTATTGAGGTGGAAGACCTGCATAAGTTTAGCATGGATGCAGAGTATGCGGAGGTTCCACCGGAAACGGCAGAGCAGGTACGTGCCGCTAAGCGATCGGGCAAGCAGGTGCTGGCGGTGGGCGTGAGCGTTTTGCGCGCCGTAGAATCTCACCTCACGGCTTACCACGAACTCAAGCCCGGCGCCGATTGGACGATCAAGTTTATCTTCCCACCGGCGAAGGTGCACGTTCCCACAGCGCTTCTGACGCAGTTTCACCGCCCCAAGTCTCCGGGGTATATTGCGACGGCGGCCTTTGCGGGCTACCTGATCGCCCGAAAAGCCTATGAGACGGCCCTGGCAGAAGGATACCAATGGGGGTGCTACGGGGATATGCTTCTGATTTTGTGAAGGTGATTTGGGTTCAGCTTGCCGCTGGCAGCGGCCAACGCCTGGGCGGCACTCCTAAGCAGTTTCGCCGTTTAGGTCGCAAGCCTATCCTCACTCATGCCATTGATACCTTTCTTTCTGTCTATCCAGATGGGCTTGTGGTCGGGGTGCTGAGCCTGACCCACTACCACCGGGGCAAGCGCCTTCTAGAAAAGGCTATTCCTCCCGCGCAGCTACTTGTGGTGGCCGGGGGCGCCGAAAGGCAGGATTCCACTACGGCTGCCATAGCCCGGCTAAAAGAGTTAGAGCTCATAAAGCCGGAAAGCGTCGTGGCTTTTCATGATGCGGCTCGGCCCTTAGTCCCCGCCGAAGTGATAAAAAGAACTATAACAACTGCCCAGGAGAAGGGTGCGGCCGTGTGTGGATGGCCCGTGCGGTTTTCGCTGCGACGTCTGACGGAAACCGGCAGTGAGGCGGTACCCCGCCGCCTCTACTGGGAAATCCAAACCCCTCAAGCTATCCGGGGAGACATCCTCCTGGCTGCTTATGAGAAACTGCCCCCTAATGCCCACCCCGACTTTACGGACGAAGGGAGCTGGATAGAAAGCGCAGGGTATCCAGTTACCCTTGTTGCGGGTCATCCCAACAATCTCAAAATCACCTACGAGTCCGACCTGCTTTTGGCGCGGCTCTTAGTGAAGTCAGCCTAATACCCCTTTTACAGGAGGCGCCGCCCCCACCACTCCGGAGGGCAGAGACGGGGGAGGCGGCGCTCTTCTCTCGTAGCCCGTTCTGCGGGTTGGCTTATGGCAGGCGATAGAGCTTCTGCCGATGGAGGGTCAAGCCCTCGGGACTAACCCACTCCAGAAGATACAGGCCTGCGGTGGCCGTGGGGAGGCTGACCTCATGCCAGCCGGCGGGTAGGCGAGCCTCCTGCGTCTGCCAGATGAGCCGTCCCTCTACGCTCCAGAGGCGAAGCGCCCCCACCCCTTCGCCGCACCAGATGCGTAAGCGGTCAGACCAGGGATTCTCCGCATAGAAGCGGGGATCGGCGAGGCTTTCTGCATAGGGACGCTCCGGCGTTCTGAAGAGGGGCGGCGGCGCCCCCACCGCAAACCCTGAAAAGCCCGTAAAGTTCCCCTTGGCCCAGAAACCTCCCGCCAAAGTCCCCGTCGCAACCCCGTCCATCGTGTAAGTAGGCGTGGGTGCACTATACTCAGCACTAATGGAGCCTGCCGTTTTCACTACATACGCCTGAGCCGACCAAGTGTTGCCGGTAGTGGTCTCCCAGCCTGCCTTCTCCGCAGAAGTGTAGTGCAGGTAGATGGTGTAGGGGTTCGTGGTAGAGGCTGTCGTAGGCGTGATGAGGAAGGTCTTATCGGTGACATACTGGGGCGGGGTATGGCCTGGGCGCAGGGCCTGCGCACTGGTGCCCGTGCGGTCTATCTGGATAGACGTGCAGCCGTAATCATGCGTCCCTTGGTTGACAAGGGTAACCATGAGGCGGCCGTTGGGGCTATACACATAGACGGAGTCTTGGGGGCCGAAGTAGACGCTTCTGGTAGTGAGGGTGTTTTCAATGCTGGGGGTGCGGCGGCCGTAAAGGACGATATTGTCTATGGCCATGGGGGGTTGACTGCCGCCGGAGCCGTTATTGTCCCAGCGCCAGGCGAGCCAGAGGTTAGGCTGATTCCAGGTAGCGGAGGGGAGGGATACGACGACCCGCCGCACTTCGGGATAGCCATACAGCTGATAGGATCGGGGCTGCTCAGAGGCTAATGCGCAGGTGGTACTACTCCATGCGCACCCTATCAGCGGCTGAAAACCAGAAGTGGCAGAGGTCGTGGAATAGAATAGCCTGCCAAAATCGTTGAGGTTTGGAGAGCCATACTCCCCATTGACGCGCACATCAAAAGCCAGCACGAGGTCGGTAGCTCCTGTGGTGTTGATGCTAGGTGAGACGAGGGCGACTCGGCTAGTTGAGCCGGTGCTATACTGATAAGGCGGCGGGGATCCACTGGTATTGTTAGTGATGTAGCAGGCGTAGCTGCCCCCCATGCTGGCTGCGGTGCCTCTGACCCATTGGTTACTTCCACTCGTGATGGTGAGCTGAGTCCAGCCCGTAGCCCCGGCTTCAAAGTCTTCTTGAAAGAGCACCACTTCGGGTGGGAAAAAGTCATTGTCCTCTATCCACAGGCGATAGGTGCCGCGCTGGGGATCAACGAGCGCCGGACCGCTACTAATGCTCAAACTCAGGGCCGCCAGCTCAAAAGGGGAATCTATCCCATCATCGTCGAAGACCCGCACAGTGAGGTTTTGTGAAGCGGTGCTGCCCGCCGGAAAGGTCAGCGTAGGCGTGAGAACTTGCACATCCCCCGGTGCATACGCCGTACTACCCGAGGCCAAGCTCACAGCTACGCTCACATTAGACGAGGGCGCCGAAGAGATATAGACCGGAATAGTAATATCCCGATACCGCCGGCAGTCCCCTGTGAGAAGCGGCCAAGTCAGCTCTTCCCGGAGGGTCTGCCCCGTATCCCGGAAAAACACAAACGGCAGATGGGTGATGCGCACATTATCTATCCAGATATTATTGCCGTACTGATTGACGATGACGAAGCGCAGGCGGATGCGCTGGCCCGTGTATGCACTTAGGCTTACAGTTTCCGTACGCCATTCACTGGCGGCCCCGGGAACGTAGCGGGCCGTAGTGTTAGCTCCTGTAGCAAGAATAGCCCCAGATTTGGAAAAGATCGGGGTGGCGCTCCAAGTGCCCCCGCAGTCGGTGGAGATTTCTACCCGCAGCTCATCGCTGGAGCTATTGTCGTAACGGCGATAGGCCACATCGAAGGTCAAGGCTACTGTCGCAGGGGCACTGGTCAGATCAATGATGGGGGAGTATAGTTCATCCCGTCGTCCTGTGTTAGAGTAGGCCCAGAGATTGACGAACATGGCGGTGGTGCGCTGGCCGTTAGAGCCGACGCAGTGTCCGGGCCGCCAGGTGAAGCAGTCATTATCGGGGTTGTTGACTCTCCAGAGGCTGGGGGGAAAAGCCCGCCCCTCATACGTCTCAAAGTCCTCAAAGAGCGGATAAAAGCCGTTATGTACCTTGAAGCGCGTAGTAACGGTATCTTCGGTGCGGTCTGGGTCTGAGGCGAGGTTCGAGCATACGGTCAAAGTATAGTCTCCTGGCGAGGAGAAGTTTATGCCAGTTAGGGTGACGGTGGTGGTGTTGCCGCCGGTCAGAGAGCCCGTCCAGGTGGTGCTTTGCCAGGGGCCGCTATTGATACGATAGGCTATAGGGACGTTGGTGAGGGTGGTAGTGCCGTTATTGCGGAGGACAGCATTGATATTGTAGGTCCCGGGGCAGAGGTCCTGCGGTATGGGTATATTGATGATTGCCGCGTCTGTGGTGGCGGGTGGAACGAGCGCCGGGGAGGTAATCAGCGAAGCGCGGCGGGGGCAGTTTTCCAATACAATGCGCATGCGCACCGCCTGGTCAATCGTGAAGATATTCATGCAGCCATCATCGGAGTAGTCCATGTAGTTTTCAATCATGCGGGGTACACCAGATACGCAGGAGGGTACGGCATGGGCCGGGCACCCGTAGGACGCATCCGCACATTCTGGGGTATCATCGCAGTAATCATCGGGTGGGCATTGTCCTGCCGTTGCATTATCGCCCCACAGGTGCCGTAAACCCAGCCAATGGCCCACTTCATGGGTAGTGGTGCGTCCCAGGTGGTAGGGCGGCGTCAGCACGGAGAAGCTCCCTTTCAAGGCTGAGCCGAACGCAGCGTACAAGATTACCACGCCATCGGTATTAGCGGCTTGGGTGCACCCGCCCATGCCAACATCTCCGGGCATGCCCAATAGCCCGCTCAAATCGGGAAACTGTGCATAGCCCAGCAGCCCCCCACTTAAGTCGGCCACCCAGATGTTGAGATATCGGGTCGGGTCCCATTGGGTAGCGGGCTTAATAGTGCCGTCCATGTAGGCCTGGGTGTAGGGAGGCGCATTCCAGCCCTGGGTATTGCGATTCCAGCGGACGATGCCGGTGGTGGGATTGCCACTGGGATCGCGTTTTGCCAGGACGAACTCTATACGCACGTCGGCGCCGCGGGGGTGGTTATTCCAGCCGGGCGTGCCCGGAAGGCGCCGATAGTCCTCGTTAAGGACTGCTATCTGGCTCTGAATCTGCGCATCGGAGATATTGCTCCCGCTACCGATAGCTTCGCCATTGTGAATGACGTGGACCACGACGGGGATGCGATAAACGTCCCCAATAGTGCGGGCTCGGGCCATTTGGGCTTTGTAGCGCTCCACCCGTTCCTTCAAAACGCCTTCATAATCGTCCATCTTGGGCCAGTCGGGATACAGGGCCCGCAATAAACTATCGGCCTGCATCGTACCACACCGGATGAAACCTTGCTGTGCCCAAACGGCATGGCTCCAAAGGAGGAGCCCCAGCCCCAATAGGGGCCAGACTGTCCTGATAAATCGCATAACAGGGCAAAGATAGGACTTTCTTCCCATTAGCCAAATGGTTTTCACACCTGGCAAAGTCCTAAATAAGCCCCGTGGATAATCAGCCTGCATAGATGTCCTGAGCCCCGCTAACCCCCCCCTACATACCTTTGTCTATGCTTCTCAAAATTTCCCTGACGGTAGGCTTTTTGTGGGGGGTGGCGCTGCTGGTGGTAGGGTGGTGGACCAGCCGGCGGAAAGAGCGCACGGCTTTTCACTTTTGGTTTACACTTGCGGCTTCGGAGGCGGTGCGCTGGTCTCTGACGAGTTTTCTCATTCAAAATGTGGGGCTTCCGCTTTATTTGAGCGCTCAGGTGGTGCCCTATCGCACAGTGGGGTTGTACGGGGGGATGGTGGTCATGGGTATCGTACTCGTGGTGGGGCTCTTTTTGGTACTAAGGGAGAAGCGCTTTTGGCCGGGTGGGTATTATGTGGTCTCTTCGGTGGTGGGGCTGCTTGCGCTCCTAACAGCGCGACTCGTGCTAATTTAAAGTACTAACGACCACACGATTTTTTCTTACTTTTGGCGCCAGTATGGCGGAGGAGCAAGATCGCATTCCGACGGGGAAAATCGCCCGTGCTTCCCAGTTTCTCAAAGGCAGCCTCAAAGTCGGCGCCAATGTCATCAAACACCAGGCTAAAAAAGCCCTCGGTAAAGAAGTCTCCGACGAAGACTTAGACCGCGAAAACGCCGAAGACCTACTCAAAACTTTCACCCAGCTTCGCGGCTCGGCTCTAAAAGTAGCTCAGACTATCTCCCTGGATACGATAAACTTCTCCAAGTCCTTCGTGGAGGTCATGCAAAATGCCCAGTACAATGTTCCTCCCATGAGTGGCCCTTTGGCGGTGCAAGTCTTCAAAAAGAGCATTGGCAAGAGCCCAGAGGAGGTATTTGATAAGTTTAGTGTCAAGGCTATTCGGGCGGCGTCGCTGGGTCAAGTCCATGAAGCCTGGAAAGACGGCCAAAAGCTCGCAGTCAAGATTCAATATCCCGGCATAGCAGACTCTATCAAGTCTGATATGCGACTCTTTCGCACCTTCGCCCCAAAAATCACCAAAATCCCCTTAGAGGAGCTGGAGCCTTTCATCCAAGAGATGGAAGAAAAGTTTCTTGAAGAAGCCGACTACCGCCGGGAACTGCAAAACTCCCTAAGTTTCAGTCAACTCTGTGCTGGGATATCCGGCCTTCGCTTTCCGAAGTATTACCCGGAGCTATGCGGAGATAAAGTCCTCACCATGGAATGGCTGGATGGCCTGCACCTCAATGAATACCTCGCCACCAATCCCCCCTACGAAGAAAAACAGCGCTTTGGGCAGCTCATCTGGGATTTTTACAGCTTTCAAATCCACGAGCTGCGCCAAGTGAATGCCGACCCGCACCCCGGCAACTT
>JAPYWM010000129.1 GCA_028276345.1 Sphingobacterium sp. | reverse complement strand
TCAGAAAGCCTGTGTAGGTCGTGTCGGCGGTGCCGGCGAGGTTAGAGACTTGCAAGCGAATATTGTACGTACCGGGGTTGGTAGGGGCAGTCATCTGGGTGCAGGGGCCTGTGTTAGAGCTGCTGATGACGGTAGAACCCTGACGGATTTCCCAAGTGAAGGAGGAAGGCTTACCCATGCTGTAACTGGTCAGATTGAGCTGCTGGCCGGGGCATACATAGCAGGGGGGCTGGTCGCAGCCTTCCAGGGCGAAGTTTGCCTTGATGCGGCCGTAGGGGCCGGTGCCAGTAGCCTGAAGGTTGGAAGCTTGCCAGAGGGGGGTGCGGTCGGAGGCGGTATTGAGAGCGGCGATCATGCGCTGGCGCTGTCCTTCGGTAAAGATATCCAGAGAAGGATCGTCTAAGTAGTCCATGTAGTTGCGCACTTGGTCGGGACGATCCCCGCCCGTGGCGGCAAGGCTGGGTTCAGAACAGGTATTCTGGCGTCGGGCGCTGCCGTAGTTGGCCTGGCGAGTAGGGGGGGTATCACATACCCTGTCGCCACCCGTCCCACAGTTGCTGCCGCTCGTGCCAGCGCATCCACCCTGGAAGGTATGGAAGAGACTGATGTAGTGGCCGATTTCGTGGGTGGTGGTTTGACTTTGGTTAGGGAGGCCAAAGTAGCCCGACACCACGACGACCCCCTGGTCAGTGGTCGACATTCCCGGAAACGTAGCAAATCCCAGAATATCACATGTACTTGGCGAAGAGGAGTAGATACACTGGATGACCCAGATGTTCAGGTACTTATTGCGGGGCCAGCCGGTATTGCTTTTCATGGTGGTGGCGTCACTGGAGCCAGCCCCCACTTTGGCGGCAGAGAGACCAGCCGCTGTGTAATGGGTGTAGGTGACACCGGGATGGGGATTGCCACTTGGGTCTTTAGTAGCCAGGGAGAACTCTATACGGGTGTCCACGCCTGAGCTGTACCCCTTAGAGTAGGGCCGTTTGCGGAAGTCATCAAAAAGCTGCTCCATCTGAAAAAGCACTCGCGAAAGGGGCAAACTATCAGACTGACCTGCGCCCGAGTGAATGATATGCACCACCACAGGTATAACGAAGTCCGACTCCGGACAGCCCGTCTGGGTGCGTAGACTGGGGCCGTGCTGCGCCAAGTAGGTCGCCGCTGCCTCTTCTAATAGCGCGCGCATTTTTGCCAGGCTGGGATCTGCCTGAAGGGCCCGCTCATAAGCTATGTCGCTTCCGCACATTTGCTGCTGTGCCCATCCCAGTGTGAGCACGAGCATGAGGGTTATGAGAGTACGCATAGTACAAAGATAAGCTTTTTTCCATGCCTGGTTGGAGACCTCCTGCAATGGCTACTCGACTTATTAGTTTTGGGCAGGGGGGGACTGGGGAGGTGGCAGGGCAGGCGATGTCAGTGTGGATTGAAACTTTTGCTGTATCTTTGGCGTTGTATGAAGCGTATGCGGTGGATAGGTGCGATGGGGCTGGCGGCTCCGCTGTGGGCGCAGATTGGGGCGGCGGCTAAGGACCGTGCCGCTGAAATCGCCATGGAAGCAGCGAAAAGTGCCCCCGCTTTCAGCTGGGAAAGCCTCCTCTGGAAAGTCGTCTGGCTGGAAGTGATTGCTGTCATCCTTTTGTCGTTTCTCCTGGTGCGGGTGGTGATTCGTGCCACGGGCTGGGACCCTTTCGCCAGCTGGGACCGCGATAAGAACAACATGCGCCTGTGGATGCTGGTGGGAGGCGCTTTCCTCCTTTTGGTGCTGTGGAGCGCATCCCACTACTCAGATAACTTCTTGCCAGAGTCGGCCTCCCGTCATGGCGTCCCCATAGCTCGGCTTACATGGGGGATTGTGAGCTTCACTTATCCGGCTTTCTTCATCGTTCACCTCATGCTCTTTTACATGGTTTGGCGCTACTATAATGGACGAGTTCGGTCTGCCACTTATATGGAAACTCACCATGGCCTTGAGCGGGGCGCTTTGATTGCCATTTCTACTCCAGTTGTCATCATTGCGGTGGCGGGCATCTATGTCTGGTCGCAGCCCGTGCATGGTCAGTCACCCGAGCCGGGCCAAAAGGAAATAGAGCTGGAGGTCGTTGCGGAGCAGTTCCAATGGCGAGCACGTTATGCTGGCCAGGACGGCAAGCTCGGCCGCTATCACTATAAGCTTATCGGCGGTGACAATGTGCTGGGCATAGACTTCACCGACGTCAAAGCTCAGGATGATATCATCCCGCAGCTCAAGGAGATACATCTCCCTGTGGGCGCGCTGGTTACTATTCATGTGCGTTCTAAGGATGTGCTTCATTCACTCTATTTGCCGCACTTCCGCACGCATATCTACGCAGTGCCGGGGCAGAAAAACAAAGTCACGCTGGTACCGACGATAACCACCCGGGAAATGCGGAAAAAGCTTGGCGACCCCAACTTTGATTACGAGCTGGCATGCAATCAGCTGTGTGGGGGCGCCCACTACAATATGCGCATGAAAGTCGTCGTGGAAAGCTGGGAGGAATATGAGGCCTGGCTGCGCCAGCAAAAGCCAGCCTATCAGCCTGCTCAGCCCCAGCCCGTCCAGGCCGAATTAAGAATGAAACCTAATCAAAACTCATAAGCTTATGGCTACGCACGTCCAAACAGTGACTACGGCGCACGCCGTGGAAAGTGGTGGTCATCACGACCACGACCATCAACACGATAGTTTTTGGACAAAGTACATCTTCAGTCAGGACCACAAAACTATCGCTAAGCAGTTTCTCATCACCGGCTTTGTCAGTGGCTTCATTGGGATTTTGCTGTCGGGGATTTTCCGGCTTCAGCTGGCCTTTCCAGATACGAGTTTTCCGTTTCTGGAGACGCTCTTAGGGAAGTGGGCGCCGGAAGGGCGGTTAGATCCCAACTTTTACATGGCCCTGGTAACGATGCACGGGACGATACTGATCTTCTGGCTGCTTACCGGAGGCTTGAGTGGGACCTTTTCGAACCTGCTGATCCCGCTACAGATTGGGGCGCGGGATATGGCCTCGCCTCTTCTCAATATGCTCTCATTCCACTTTTTCTTCTGGGGGACGGTGGTGCTGATGGCGTCTTTCTTCTTGGAGACGGGGCCGGCGGCGGCGGGGTGGACGGTGTATCCGCCTTTGAGTGCGCTCCCTCAAGCTATGCCAGGGTCGGGTCTGGGCATGATGCTTTGGATAACAGCCTTGGTACTTTTTGTCGTAGGCGTACTCATGGGCGGGCTCAACTACATTACCACCGTCCTCAACATGCGCACGAAGGGGATGAGCCTCATGCGCATGCCGCTTATCATCTGGGCGCTTTTTACGGTAGCGGTACTGGGTCTTCTCAGTTTTCCGCCTGCTGTGTCCGCTTTTATTCTGCTCCTTTTCGATCATAGCCTCGGCACGAGCTTCTATCTGTCTGATATTTACATTGCAGGTCAGGCCCTCCCGCAGCAAGGGGGGAACGTCCTCCTCTACCTTCACCTTTTCTGGTTTCTTGGCCATCCCGAAGTGTATATCGTGCTTCTGCCGGCCCTCGGCATCGCCTCCGAGCTCATCTCCACCCATGCCCGTAAGCCCATCTTTGGGTACAAGATTATGGTCTACTCCATTCTGGGGATCGCCTTTGTGTCGTTTATTGTCTGGGCACATCACATGTTTGTCTCTGGGATGAACCCGCTTCTGGGCTCAATATTTACTGCCACCACCTTGCTCGTTGCGATACCTTCGGCGATGAAGATATTCAACTACATCTTCACGCTCTGGAAGGGGCGGCTTCAGCTCAATACGCCCATGCTTTTTGCGATTGGGACAGTGAGCTTCTTCATTAGCGGGGGGCTGACGGGCTTCTTCTTAGGGGTGGCTCCGGTGGATATACCCCTTCACAATACTTACTTTGTGGTGGGGCACTTTCACTTGGTGATGGGGGTTTCGGCGGTGTTTGCGATGTTTGGCGGGACGTACCATTGGTTTCCTCGGCTGTGGGGCCGCATGATGAATGAGCGGCTGGGATACCTTCACTTCTGGCTTACGTATATTGGGGCCAACCTCGTCTTTTTCCCCATGTACTACATGGGGCTGGGCGGTGTGCCGCGACGCTATTATGCCTTTACGGAGTTTGCCTTTACGAGTAAGTGGCAGGACCTGAATGTGGTGATTACCATAGCGGCTCTGGTTACGATTGCAGCCCAGCTCATCTTTGTGTACAACTTCTTCCATAGCATGTTCTGGGGTAAGAAAGCCCCGCGCAACCCCTGGAAGGCCAATACGCTCGAGTGGAGCGCGCCAGTCAAGCACATTCATGGCAACTGGCCGGGCAAGCTGCCTGTCGTACATCGCTGGCCCTATGATTACTCCAAGCCTGGAGCGCCGGCAGATTTCATCCCGCAGTACATCTCGGATGAAGACATTGCACGGGGTGTGCGCTACTGGGAGGAGGACTTTGAGCCGCTTTCGGTGATAGATCGGCCCGATGAGGGGGGGGATGGAGAGCGGAAAGCTATGAGTCCTGCCGATGCGCCTGCCCCGCAAGCAGTGCTGAATCCTAATCGCGACGAGGATAGCGCCTCTTCAGCGCAGGCGTGAAGGTGCAGGGTCTGAGTCAGGTGCCGGA
>JAPYWM010000128.1 GCA_028276345.1 Sphingobacterium sp. | reverse complement strand
GGGTCCGGGTCATCGGGCATCTTCCCCAAGCTTTGGCGCAAAAGCCAGGCCGAGACCAACCACCCGGTCAGGGCCAGTCCGCTTCGCAGGAGCCAAGGCAAATAAGAGAGCCCGTAGGCTATCCCCAGCCCTAAAAGGCTCCCCCATGTTGCAGGCGCTATGGGTAGATAGCCCAATCCCAAGCCGCTTAGCCAGAGTCTAATGACTTGCCTCACGAGGAAAGGAGTTTCAAAGCTGTGCGGGCCGCCTGCTGCTCGGCCTCTTTTTTACGGCTGCCGGTGCCATAGCTGATGATCTGATTATTGAGTTTGAGGCACACGACGAAATAGTCTTCCCCTCTTTGGCGGCGGCGCTCCTGCACCTGAAACTCTACCTGACCAAGCTGCTTTTGCTGAACATATTCCAGGAGTTTGCCCTTGTAGTTGAATTCCGTTCGTTCTACCTCTTTCCAGCGAATGAGGGGGAAAAGCCGTTTATGAATGAAACGGCGGGCATAGCGGTCCCCCCGGTCTATGTAGATGGCCCCAATCAAGGCCTCCACCATGTCTGCCAAGTAATCGTTCCGTTTAGGCAAGGGCTGCTCGACCATCTCTAAAAGGGAGGGGATCAGGAGCCGCTGAGCCATCTCCACAAGGTAATCGGTATTCACCACCTTGGCCCGCAGCTCTGTCATTTCCCCCTCATCGAAGTGGGGGTAATGGCGAAAGATATAATCCGTCACCACGAGCTGTAAAACCGCATCGCCCAGAAACTCCAGCCGCTCATAAGACATGGCGATGTAATCGGCCTTTTCCTGATTTTGGAGGGGAAGGGTCAGCGCCTGGATGTACAGGTTGACGTTTCTGGGGTAGAATCCGAGGACCTGCTTAAGGCGCTTGTAGGACTTTGCCTGGGGGCCGAAGTAGCGAGCGAGCCATTCTCGCAGGAAGGAGAACATGGTCATTCATACCGCTTGAAGAGGAGGCAGGCGTTGTGACCGCCGAAGCCAAAACTATTGGAGAGGGCGTAGCGGATGGGGCGCTTCATCGGGTGGTGGAAGGTGTAGTTGAGGTCGCACTCTGGATCATCTGTGAAGTGGTTGATGGTAGGGTGCACGATCTGATGATAGACAGAGAGCACTGTGGCCACAGCTTCGACAGCGCCGGCGGCCCCAAGCAGGTGGCCTATCATGGACTTAGTAGAGCTGATGTTAAGCTGATAGGCCCACTCACCGAAGACGGCTTTGATGGCTTTCGTTTCGCTGATGTCGCCGAGGGGCGTGGAGGTACCGTGGACGTTGATGTAGTCCACTTCAGTAGGGGCAATGCCGGCATTTTGGAGGGCGCGACGCATAACGAGTTCGGCACCTTCAGCACAGGGAGCTGTGATATGGTATGCATCCGCAGCTAAGCCGATGCCCACCAGCTCCGCATAGATGCGGGCGCCTCGCCGCAGCGCATGTTCCAGAGATTCCAGCACGAGAGCTGCCGCCCCTTCTCCCAGCACAAACCCATCCCGGTCTTTGTCAAACGGACGGCTAGCTGTTTTCGGGTCGTCATTCCGCTCGGAAAGCGCTCGCATAGCATTGAACCCCCCTACGCCGGCCTCGTTGATCGCTGCTTCGCTCCCGCCCACTATCATCACGTCCGCCAGCCCCTCCCGGATGAGGAGATACCCATCCGCGATCGCGTTCGCAGAGGAAGCGCACGCTGACACCGTGGCGTAGTTGGGCCCGCGAAATCCATGCTGAATGGATATATGCCCCGCCGCAATGTCAATGATCATTTTCGGGATGAAGAAGGGGTTGAATCGGGGCGGCTCGCCAGGCCGATAACCCCGCATCTCCTCTATGAAGGTGTAGAGCCCCCCTATGCCCGACGCCATGATAACCCCTACCCCATCTTTATCCAGCGAGCCATTGAGTAGACCCGCATCCTGGATCGCCTCATTCCCCGCTACAATCGCATACTGGGTGAAGCTGTCCATCTTGCGGGCCTCCCGCCGGTCTATGTACTGTAAGGGATCAAACCCCTTCAGCTCGCACGCGAAGCGCGTGCGAAAGTGCGAGGCATCAAACTTAGTTATGTAGTCGGCGCCGCTAACACCTTGCAGAAGCGCTTCCCAGTAGGTAGGCGCGCTCAGCCCGATTGGCGTTAGCGCGCCTACCCCCGTTACGACGACCCGACGCATTAAGCGGTGGCGTGCTCTTCAATGTATTTGATGGCGTCCCCTACCGTTTCTATTTTTTCAGCCACCTCATCCGGGATAGAAATCCCAAACTCTTTCTCAAACTCCATGATTAGCTCCACGGTGTCCAGCGAGTCCGCCCCGAGGTCGTTCGTGAAAGTCGCTTCGCGGGTAACCTTCTCAGACTCTACGCCGAGCTTGTTGACGATGATGGCCTTGACGCGTTCTTCAATGCTACTCATAAGCGGCAATATTTACGGGGGCAAAGGTAAAGCATTTTCTTCAAAGCGGACCGCCCCCCAGTGCCCGCACTAAGACCTCCCAGGGATTGTCCTGCGTCCGGATAAGGGCCTGCCTGAGGGAAGGTTGTGGAAAACTTACCGGTCGGAGCGTTTTTCCAGCTACGCCCGGCGTCCCTGTTTCTACCTCCCGATAAGGTAGCCGTCCAAAAGGAATCGTCATGGCTTCCCGGGGATGCCGGATGTAGACCAGTAATACAAAGTGCCTTTGCGCTACCGCCCGCAAAAGCGAAACTGCCTCTCCCCCATCCTGCCAGAACCCATCTGTCAAGAGCACCAGAAGTCCCCGTCGGACTTGAGCCTGCCCGTAAAAGTCCAAAAGGGGCTGCAAACGCGTGAGCCGCTCAGTAGGCTGAAAGCTCAGCAGTTCTTGAAAGGCTCCCCATACAAAACTTTCGCTCCGACGAGGCGGAGAAAAGAAAGCTACGCTATTCGTGAAGCCAAGCCATTGCACCTTATCGCCGACTTTGAGGGCGGTCAGCGCTATCATAGCGCCAGCAATAGCTGCCTGACGAAACTTCTCCGGATAGACCCGCATGGAATCGCTTAGGTCCAGCGCGATCGTGCAGGTGATTTGCCGCTCCTCGGTAGCCAACCATAGATAAGGTTCGCCCCGCCGGGCAGAAAGAGCCCAGTGGATACGCCGCCAGGGCTCCCCCGGCTGATAAGGCCGTGCATCGGCAAACTCTACCCCCTCCCCCCGCAGGGTAGACCGGTAGACCCCTATCAAAAGCCCTTCCACGGGCCGCCCCAGCCGCCACCGCAACCGCCCCACCGCCTGTAAAACCTCCCGAACGTCCACCACCCAAAAATAGGGCCGTATCTTTGAACCGCATGAATAAACAAAACCTCCTCAGCCACTGGGCCCTCCCCATTCTGGCCATGCTGATCGTGGCTGTCTTTTACTTTTTTCCTTACTATCAGGGGTATCGCTTCCGGGCCGCTGACCAGGTCCAGTTAGACTACATGATGTATCCCCTCAAAGAGGCCAAAGGTCAAAACGGGCACCTCCCCTTCTGGGCCCCGCACCTCTTTTCTGGCATGCCAAGCTACCTCATCGCTTACGAGGCGGAAAACATCTTCTGGAAGGATCCCATCTACTATTTTGGCAAGATTTTCCGGGAATACCCGCCTGTGATTCTTTTTGTGGGGCTGCTGGGTTTTTTCCTTTTCCTGTGGGCTGAGGGCCTACCGGGGCCGCTGGCGCTGGGAGGCGCCTTCGCCTTCGTCATGATGAGCTATTACACCAATATGATCGTCGCCACCCACTGGGGCAAAAGTAATGTTCTTTTCACGGCGCCGTATGGGCTGGCAGGTCTTTCGTTACTTTTCCAGGGGCGCTGGCGCGGGGGCGTGATTCTTTCCCTTTTCGGCTGGGCCGGCATGATTGGCGGGCATCACCCGCAGATGACCTATTATGTGCTCTTTTTGTGGGCGGCTTATGTCCTCTTTCGTCTGTGGGAAGCCCGGCAAAAGCGTAGCTGGAAGCCCTTCCTCGTGGCGACGGCTTTTCTGGGGGTTTCGGCAGGTGTCGGCGCGCTCTCCCAGGCTGCTAACCTTCTCCCCTACTACGAGTATGGCCAGTACAGCATCCGGGGCGGGAGCGAATTAGAACGCGATCAGACCCGCGACCCCGCCCTCCAGACCGGCCTGGATAAATCCTACGCCCAGAGCTACTCCGCCTCTCGGGCTGAACTTTGGACCCTCATCATACCTGACTTCGTCGGCGGCACCTCCCAAGAAGACCTCGTGAAACGCCTCGGCCGTTCCTCCGCCCTCTATGAGAAGCTAAAGCCCTACGGTCCCCAAGGCATAGCCTTTGCGCGGTCAGCGCCTACCTATTGGGGCGGCTCGCCTTTCTCCGCCGGCTCCTTCTACGCTGGCATCATCCCATTTTTCCTGATTATCCTGGGGCTGGTGTACAGAGCGGATCCCCTGGATTGGACGCTCCTCTATACCGGCTGGATAGTTTTACAGCTTTCGCTCGGCGCATACGGGTATAGTCTATGGCTAACGCCCTTGCTCCTCCTTCTCCCCTGGCTCAGCTACTTTTTGCCCCGAAAGTACCTGCCAGCTCCCTGGCGCCCCTGGGCTACGGCAGGACTATTTCTAACCGGATGGGGCCTCATCAGCCTATTGGATAATAACCCAGCCGAAAGCTACAAGCTCAC
>JAPYWM010000126.1 GCA_028276345.1 Sphingobacterium sp. | reverse complement strand
TAGTACGTGATAAACGGCAAGATGACCAGCGGTAAAAGCGCAAGAATCCCCAGCAGGGGCGCTGTGAGCACCATGAGCACGCCCGTGGAAAGCAGCAGCGCGATGGCATTCAGGCCGTACAGGATGACCGGCCCGGTGAAATTACGAATGCGGTTGAGGTCTTCGGTGAAATAGGTTAGGAGTTCGCCCCCGGAAAAGCGCCTGAGTGTGGGGAGGTCCCAGCTCAAAAGACGTTCTACCAGTTCGGCCCGCTGGGCATTTTCTACGCGGCGGCTGAGGACGACCAGCGTTTGGCGCATACCGACCATAAGGGCTCCCCGTACCAGCGCGGACAGTAAGATGCTCGTCAGTAGCCAGGCTATTTCCCGCCAGTGCGCCGAGAGCCCCCCCGCCTGCACAAAAGCAACCAGCTTATCTATGAGATGACCCGTCGCCCACGGCGCATATAAGGCCAGGCCATTGACTGCCAGCACAAAGAATACCCCCCACAAAAAAAGCCCCCACTCACGCCGATAATAAGGCCCTAAAAGCTGGAGCAGACTTCGCACGGCGAGCAAAGTTAGGCGCGCTCCCGCTGGACCACTTCTCGCCCTATCGCCACCGCCCGATAATACGCATCACAGCCCGACCCCGCTACCACCTTTAGCTCATCCAGCGCGACAAACCCATCTACCCGCACCTCTCCCCGCACCTCCACCCATACAATGGAAAATATAAGCAGCCGAGTTTGATTCACCTGCAAAAGGTGCTCCTCACTAAAACGGAGCAGCGCCCGCACGGGACTCTCCCGTAGCACCGGCAGCGGAACCCCCTCCACCCATTCCACCTCCAGCCCCGCATACTCCAGCTCACTCTCCGTCGCAGGAATGTGATGATGCGTGCGGTGAGCCTGTTTGTAGAGACTTTCCGTAACGGCATTCATCGTTGCGTATGGATAGCTGAGAAGATTTTCGTAGGTATGGCGAGGAACTTTCGTAGGTCGTAGTAGAAACCCCACATATGGCGGCGAAGAGCCTATATGCAGCCCAGAGTTGAAGATAGCCGCATTATACACGCCGGCCGGCGAGCGTGTGATGAGGAGATTCAGGTTCTTGAAGCCTACGAGGGAGTTGATGAAGTTGATTCGCCAGGCTTTATCAGCCTGCAGGATGTCTCTTTCGGAGTACACAGGCATAAGTCAGAGTGGTCTTAGACTATGCATGCCGCCGTCAATGTGGAAGATTTCGCCGGTGATCCAGCTGCTATTGGGTGAGAGGAGGAAAGCGATCAGGTGGGCTATATCGGCGGGGGTGCCGAAGCGTTTGAGGGGATGACGCTGTGCGGCTTGAGTTTGTTTTTCGGGGGTATTGAGGAGCTTTTCGGCAAGGGGGGTATTTGTAAGAGAAGGCGCCACGGCATTGACGCGGATAGTAGGCGCCCACTCAGCAGCTAAGCTGCGGGTAAGCCCCTCAATAGCTCCCTTCGCCGAAGCGATGCTCGCATGAAATGGCATTCCTGTCTGTACTGCCACGGTACTCATTAGCACCACACTCGCCCCCTCTCCCTGCCGCAAAAGCCCATACACCGCTTGCAAAGTCTTCACCGCCCCCAAGAAGTTTAGCTCCCAGTCAGCGCGAAACTGCGTCTCCGACAGCATATGAAAGGGTTTGAGCATAATAGAGCCAGGAAAATAGCACACCCCATGGAGGGGCCCCGATAGCTGGGGCAAAGGGTCCTTCAAGATATCCCCCGCATAATATTCTACCTCGGGTGGCAAGTCCCGCCGATCACGAGAAAAGACTATCACCTCATGCCTTTCTTCAAGTAAAATGTCCACCAGTGCGCGGCCAATACCCGTACTACCGCCGACTAAAAAATAGCGCATGTCGTTAATAACAAAACGGGAAGGGGACAAATTCTACCCCGAGCGCCTGTTTGGAGGCGTCGATTTTGGGCCGGGACAGAAACCCCCCAAAAGCTCCTGCGCTATCGCGTATCTTTACGCCCCATGATAGAAGATGTTTTGCCAGATATTGCCGAAAGCGATCTGGAGGCGTTCTTTCAAATCACCCACACGATCTATGGGTACGACTTCCGGGATTATGCCCGGGCTTCGGTCCTGCGGCGGCTCGGCACCATCCTCAAAAAGTACGGCCTTCCCGACGTAAAGGCACTCAACCAGCGTCTCTTGAAGCAAAAAGAGTTTTTTGAGACATTTCTCAGCGAGTTTACCATAGGCACGACAGAGCTATTTCGTGACCCCTCGGCGTGGGTAGCCCTTCGCAAACAGGCCCTCCCGCTTTTTCTCAGTACGTCACAGATTAGAATATGGCATGCTGGCACCTCCACCGGCGAAGAGGTACTCTCCCTGGCTATCCTCCTCACCGAAATGGGCCTCTACCCCCGAGCGCAGATTTTCGCCACAGACATCGACCAGAAGGCCCTCCAAACCGCCCCTAAAGCCCGTTACCCCCTTCGCTACAAGCGCACTTACCAGGAAAACTTTCAACAAGTCTTGCCCGACGTCCCTTTTTCCCGATACGCTTACGAAGAAGGCAATGAACTCGTCTTTGATCCTCAGCTCCTCCGAAATGTCCGATTCCTCCGACACAACCTCGTCAGCGACGAACCCTTCTCCCGCTTCGAAATGATCCTGTGCCGGAATGTGCTGATTTACTTTACGCCTGAGCTTCAAGACCGCGTCATTCGGAAGTTCATCCAAGCTTTAGTGCCCGGCGGTATCCTGATGATTGGCACCAAAGAGTCTCTTTTCTGGTGCAAGGAAGCCGAAAAAAAGCTCGCATCGGTGAATAATTTAGAGCGCATTTATCGTCGGCAAGGATGAGCGCGCGCCCATATCTTTGGGTGATTGGGGGCTCTGCGGGCAGCTTTACACCCCTACGGCAGGCCCTTTTGCAGGTGCCTTACGACCCGGAGCTCACGCTCGTCCTGTGCCTGCATCGTCTGCGCCAGGCTCGCTTCCAGATCACGGATGCCTTCCTGCGTCTACGCCGCTGGCACCTCTCCGAACCCGACGACAAAACGCCTATCCAGGGGGGAGCCATCTACATCGCCCCCGCCGACTATCACCTTCTCATAGAAAAAGAGGGGTATTTCAGCCTCTCTGTAGAAGAGCCCGTACACTTTTCCCGGCCCAGCATAGATGTTACAATGTTTTCGCTTATTCAGGCGGGCTGGCCTCGGGCAGGCGGCATCCTCCTCTCCGGCGCGAATAAAGACGGCGCCCACGGCCTCTTCATGATGTACCAAGCGGGCTACTTCACGGCTGTGCAAGACCCCGCCGACGCCGAAGTCCCCCACATGCCAAATGCCGCTATCGCCCTCTTCACCCCCCATCAGGTTTTCCCCATTTCCACCCTCCCCCACCTCCTCGCCCAAAAACCTATTCCCAGCTGAACCCTCCTACCCCTCCCAAAACTTTACTCTTCCCTAAGCATTCCTGACATCAGGGCATCTCTTTGCCCAATCCATAGGCCTACTCAAATTTTACTTCCCGCCGTACTCATAGCGCTAACGAATGCTCAATGGAAAGTTATCTTTGCTACGGTATGAAAACGCTACGTTTAGCAGCGGTTATGGCCCTCTTATGGGCTAATGGCATCACGGTTTCCAACCTGAGTGTCAACCAAGCGGCAGGTACCGTAACCTTCGACATCAGCTGGCAAAATAGCTGGCGAGACGCTGAAAACTGGGATGCCGCCTGGGTTTTCGTCAAGTTCAGAGACTGTAGTGTCCCCAAGACGACCCCCTTCACGCACGGGCTCATCAGCACCACGCTCACTGACCACACTTTCCCAGCCTCTCTCGAGCCGACCTGCGCTAATGGTAGTGCTCCCTGTATCGACCCCAGCCCTGACAATACCGGAGTTATGCTGCGCCGTACTAGTAACGGCTTCGGCACCGTTTCTGGCACCGTAACCCTCAGAGTCACCAACCTCCCCGCTACGGGCACCTACGATGTGCGCGTCATTGCTATTGAGATGGTATTTATCCCGCAGGGCGCTTTCTATGCCGGCGATGCTACATCTCCATACTCCATTCGCACCTCTTCCGCAGACAATAGCCCTATTCAGATCACTTCTGAAGCTGCCCTTCCCACCATTAGCAGCTTTGGAGACGGTAATTACTCTCTAACTGCTAACTTCCGCAAAGGATTTGCCGCCTTCTACATTATGAAATATGAAATCAGCCAGGGGCAATATACTGACTTTCTAAACACCATAGGCCAGATTCAAGCCTCCAATAGATTTCCAAATGTTTATGGTACCAATCGAAACAGGGTAGGGTATAATACCGTCACAACTGACTACTACACCGATCGGCCCGATAGAGCGATGAACTACCTAAGCTGGCCTGATGTTGTAGCTTACTTAGACTGGGCAGCCCTTCGCCCCCTCACTGAACTGGAATACGAGAAAGCCTGTCGAGGTCCTCTTGCACCTGTGCCTAATGAATTTGCCTGGGGTACAACAACATACACGGCTGGGTTTACGCTAGCGGGAGCAGAAGATGGCACAGAAACTTTCACAGACCCTGGGGCGAACATGCGCCGCATTACAGACGGCATTACTGGCGGGGATGGGGGGGCCGGCCCAGTCCGAGTAGGGATCTTTGCCACTCCCACCACCAATACTCGC
>JAPYWM010000127.1 GCA_028276345.1 Sphingobacterium sp. | reverse complement strand
TTTCCGGCGGGGTAAGTTTGACAGGCGAGGCAGCGCCTGCATGACCACCCAAACTCCCTGCGGGCTACGCTGAGGCAGCCCTCCGGTAAAGCAGCGTGCGGCTACCATGCAGGCAGCTGCACGCCGAAGATAGCCAGACAACGAAAACTGGCGGGCTATCCCACCCCCACTCCCCTCCCTATAAGCGGGGATATTTCCACCCCCTTTCGCATGTCAAAATGTTTTTACCTTTGCTCTTGGCACACATGCGGTGGTTATTTGTGGGGCTGGGCGGCTGGCTTTGGGCCCAGGCATCATCGCCCGTATCCTTGCCAGAGATTGAGCAGCAGCTGGCCAAAATAGGACCGATAATTCTCAACCACGAAGACATGGCCCTCAAAGACTCCCTCAATAAGGAGTTCCTCGCCCTCTGGCTCAAAGCTTTTTCTGTCCCGGAGGCCTTCTCTTATCCGTTTGATTCTGTCGTCACCGTGTCTGACCTTTGTCCGCCCGATAGCGCCTTTCGCATACTCACCTGGCAGATAGTGGACTTTGAGGAAAGAGACCACTACTACTATGGGATTGTTGTTCGGCGCTGGCGAAAAGATAAAAATTCTCCTTGGCAGGTTCGGGCCTACGTGCTGAAGGAGATTCCTGAGGTTCTTCAGGAGGATGACATTGAGCAGCGTACGCTGGACCACACGCAGTGGGTGGGTGCTTTGTACTATCACCCTCGGTATAGTAAGCATGGGGTGCTGCGATACGAAGGCTGGGTGAAGGTTCCTCGGGGTCGCAAAATCGTCAAAGAAAAACTCGTGTACTATGTCCTGCTGGGCTGGAATGGCTATGATAAGCGGCGCAACTTCAAAGTCATTGAGACGATATTTTTTGATCCGAGGCAGCCGGAGAAGGTGTTTTTCGGGGCGCCGGTGATATACTCGGGCCCCGTTCCGAAAATGCGAGTTATTGTACCGTATAGTGAAACGACACCGCTCAGTCTCAATAAAGGCTGGTTTGTGCCGAAGCAAGGTAGTCGGCGTCGGATAGAGGCGATAGTATTTGACCATGTGAGCACCGCTGGGCGACGCTCGCAAAAAACCCTCTGGGAGGACCCCCGGCCGTTCTTTGGGGCCGATGGCACGTATGATGCGCTGGTATTTCTAAAAAAAGGCCTTTGGGAAGGCCGCCGGGGCATCCTGGTTTATCGCCGCAACGTCATCCCTTACGCCCCCGAGATAGAACACTACGACCCCAAGGTCATCCAGCGCCAACGTGAGGAAGCCATGCGCAAGCTCCGGCAGTATGGATTCTCGCGTTAGGTTTTCCTGGCGGTATGTTATCATTGGGGGGTACATTTTAGTTACCGCGGCCCTGCTCTCGTGGCCTTACCGTTCGCCTTTTCCCCTCTCCGCTCTTCAGGAGAAAGTCTGGCAGTACGGCGATCTTTATGCGCCGTTTTCGTTTCGGGTAGAACAGGAAGGGAGCGACGCCGCAACCGCCCCAACATCGCCCGGCCAGCTTGTCTTCCGACGGGACACTTCCCGCCACCCCACCCTGCGAAAAGTCCTCGATAGCCTCTCCCGTCACCTCTCCCCCGAAGAAGCCCATGTTCTTCGGCAGGCCTTCCTCTACGCCTACCGCTATGGCTATGTGGACACGCCACTGCCCTCGGATGCCTATGGCACTGCGCTCTTGCATTATGCCCCCCAGATAGAAGAAGAAGTCCCCCTCCAAGCCTTAGTGGATAGTCTCCGCCTACGCCAGTGGCTCCTGCGCGAATTTCCCCAGGCTAAGCCCCTCTGGCCCCTCATCAAAAGTTCCTTTCCCCCAGACTGCCAGTACGACCCCGCCCTAACCCAAACTTACCTCAAAACCTTCTCCGAAAAACCCGACACCTACGCCAACATCATCCAGAAAGGCCAGCTCATCATCCGCCAGGGCGAACTCATCACCCCCGAAAAATCGCAGTCCCTCCAAAGCCTCGCCCTCGCCTACCAGGAAAGCCACGCCCTCCATAGCCGACTCCTCCGCTTTGCCGGCACCCTCCTCCTCATCTCCCTCATCACCCTCCTCGCCCTCTGGTACCTCTACATCTCCCAGCGCCTGACCAAAGATAACACCCGCACCCTCGCGCTCATCCTCAGTATCTACCTTTTCACCACCATGCTCGCCATGGGCATCTCCTCCATAGAGTCGCTCTTCACCCTCCAAAATATCCCCCTCTACCACCTCATCCCCCTCGCTATCGGCCCTATGCTCCTGGCTATCTTCTTTGATGACCGAGTGGGCTTCATCTCCGCCATCACCATCAGCGCCCAAATAGCCCTGATCGTGCCAGAACCCGTGGAGTTCTTCTTCGTACATGGGCTCAGCAGCATGCTCACCGTCTTTCGTCTGCGGGCCGTCCAACGCCGCTCCGACATTTATCGCGCCATCATCCTCTTAGGCTTAGGCTACACCATCTCCTACCTCGGCTACCACCTCTACCGCCATGCCTCCTTCTCCCTCGCCTGGGAAGGCCTCCTCCTCCTCTACATCAACGCCGCCATCTGCCTCGCCGCCTATCCCCTCGTCTACCTCTTCGAAAGACTCTTCGGCGTCAGCTCCGACATCAGCTTCCTGGAGCTCCTCAATACCCATCACCCCCTCCTGCGAGAACTGGCTCAAAAAGCCCCAGGTACCTACCAGCACAGCCTCGCCGTCGCCATCCTCGCCGAAGCCGCCGCCAGCGAAATCGGCGCCCACCCCCTCAAAGTCCACGTCATGGCCCTCTTCCACGACATCGGAAAACTCAAAAACCCCTCCTACTTCATCGAAAACCTCGCCGCTATCACCCAAGGCGCCATCTCCAATCCCCACTTCCACCTCACCCCCAAAGAAAGTGCCCAGCTCATCAAAGCCCACGTAGCCGATGGCATAAAACTCGCCCGCCAATACCGCCTCCCCGAAGAAGTCATCGGCGGCATCCAAACCCACCACGGCACGACTCTCATCGCCTACTTCTGGGAACGCCACCGCCGACAAAATCCCCAAGCCACCGACGAGGCTGACTTCCGCTACGACGGCCCCCTCCCCCGTACCAAAGAAGAAGCCATCCTCCACCTCGCCGACACCCTCGAAGCCAGCACCCGTGCCCTACGCGACCTCACCCCAGATAAGCTCCGAACCCACGTCCGCCAAATCATCGCCCAGCGCATCCAAGAAGGCCAGCTCCAACAAGCCCCCCTCACCCTCACCCAAATCAAAACCCTGGAAGAGGTCTTCTACAAACAACTCCTCTCCCAGCACCACCAGCGCATCCAGTACCCCGCACCAGCACCAGCTCTGAGTAGTTAGCCGCACCCTCCCCCTCAAAGCGCTTCTCAACATACCTCGAGCAGCTTGAGACACGCCTAAAACCTCAGCTCATCCCTCTCCCTATCCCGCCAGACTCCTCGGTGCGCCCCGCAGTTGCCACCAAAGCAGCCCATAAACCCAGCAAGAGGAACCCCGCTACACTGCCTCAAATTCCAGCCATAGCGTCACCGGGCCGTCGTTACACAACGACACCGCCATCTTCGCCCCAAACTCTCCCATCTCCACAGGGATATCCGGCGCTTGCCGACGAAGCTCTTCCAAAAACGCCTCATACAAGCTCCGTGCCTGCTCGGGCGGCGCCGCCCCAACAAACGACGGCCGAAAACCCTTCCGTAGCTCCCCGTACAGCGTAAACTGCGACACCACTAAAAGACCTCCCCCCACCTCCCGCAGCGATAAGTTCATCCGCCCCGCCTCATCCGAAAATACCCGCAGATTCACCAGTTTATGCGCTGCCTTCGGCAAAAGCCCCGGCGTATCCCCCGTCCCAAAACCGACCAGCACCAAAAGCCCCTTCTCAATCCGCCCCACCAGCCGATCCGCCACCCGCACCTCCGCCCAAGAAACCCGCTGGACTAACAGCCTCATGATTGCGACCTATCAACTAATCGCTCAAATATCGCTAAATAGGTATGATACCGACTCTGTGCCACCTCGCCTTTTTCTACCGCAGCCCGCACTGCACAGCCCGGCTCATCTATGTGCAGGCAGTTGCTGTACTTACAGGCACTGAGCCGAGCCCGCATCTCAGGAAAGTACTGCGCCAGCTCACTCCGCCCAATCCCCCCCGGTATCAGCTCCCCAAAACCCGGCGAATCTATCACCGCCCCCCCAAAAGGCAAATCATACAATGCCGTATAGCTCGTCGTATGCCGCCCCTTCTGGGTAAGCTTCGCCAGCGGCTGCGTCCGCAGATTGAGACCCGGTATTAGCGCATTAATAAGGCTGCTCTTACCCACGCCACTTAGCCCCGTCAAAAAACTCACCTTGTCCCGCAGAACCTCCCTAAGCGCTTCTACACCATCCCCCTGCGTGGTGGATACTTCGCGCACATCGTATCCCAGATCCCGATAAAGCCTCATCATATAAGCTCTCCTTGCCGCCGCCTTAGGAGAAAAACGCAGGTCGGCCTTGGTGAAAATGAGCCCAGCAGAAACCCCATACGCTTCACATATCACTAAAAAACCATCTACGTATCGAAAAGGCGTAAAAGGCTGCTCCGGCGTAACCAAAAGATAAGCCTGATCGACATTCGCACATAGAATGTGCAAACGATAGGGATTGTGCGGGTCTATCCGAAC
>JAPYWM010000125.1 GCA_028276345.1 Sphingobacterium sp. | reverse complement strand
TGCAGCACCGGCCTTTTGAGTAGGATCGTGGCGATAGGTACGCCTAACGCTAACACTCGAAATGCAAGCCCCTCCTCGAGGCCAGCCTTAGACTCTTTACTCCTCGTGCAGGGGCATACACTCTACCTCGTCGTGGAAGGCTACGGTTCGTCCACGGGTACCTTTACGGTAAACATCACGGGCTACAAGATGCGACCCAGCTCCATCAACGTCACTGGGGCTCCCAGCGGGCCGGTATGCGTAAACTCTGGCTCTATCACGCTTGATGCGACGACCCCGGGTGCCACGGACTATCAGTGGCTGGATGCCAACGATAATCCGATTCCGGGAGCTACCAGCGCCACATATACAATTGCTCCCAACGCTGAGGGCAGCACAACAGTCAAAGCGCAAGCTATCTTCGATGACCCGAATGGGGCCGTCTGTTCCCCTGTGGTGGTCCCTTCCTCGCCCGTAACCATCACCGTGGAGGACACCGCTCGGGCCCAGATCGCCAATGCCAGCAATAATGTTGTCAGTGGTCAAACCCTCTCCTTCACCGCAGGAAGCAATGTAACCCTCAATGTGAGCTCCACGCAAACCTCCGGTAACAGCTACACCTGGAACCTGTACAACGCCATCCCGCCGTCGGGTACGCCGACCACCAGCACAGGTAGCTCCCTCACTATCAATAACATCAGCACTGGTAGCTACACGGTCATCCTGGAAGCGGTACGAGGAACGGGAGCCTGCGGTACGACGCGGGATACCGTCTACCTGAGCGTAACCACCGGTCTGCGGACGGATGCTGGCACCTTCAGCATCTTCCCGAATCCCAATACGGGTGCCTTCACCATCGTAGCACCGGCGATGGATACCTATCGCGTCCAGGTGCTGGATGTCGCGGGTCGCCTCGTAGCTGAGGATGCCTTCACGGGTAGCACGCATCAAATGCGCCTTAGCCTCCCCGCCGGCATGTATCAGATCCGTCTCGTCGCCGGCGATAAGGCCCAAATAGGCCGGCTTATCATCACCGAGTAAGGCAAGCCCTTACTCCGTGGGCTGCGTTGGGGCACAGCAGACCGCTGTGCCCCAACCGGCTTTTTTAGGGGCGTATTCTTTCCGTAGGTGCAGTTAGGCGCGCGGGGCGGTGGAAGGGTGTTTTGGGGTTTTAGGAGAGGGAGATGAAGTGGCTCATGCGAATCAGGGCTTTTTTGCGGGCGCTGATCTCGTCTGGGGTAGTTTCCAGGAGGGCGGTGGGGCCAAACCGCTCTACACAGAGACTGGCCAGGACCGTACCGTGCAGGATAGCTTCCTGGAGAGTCTGGAGGGAAAGGCTACCGGCCTGCGCCAGGTAGCCCATTATGCCCCCGGCAAAGGTATCGCCCGCCCCAGTCGGGTCAAAAACTTCTTCCAGCGGATACGCCGGGAAAAAGAAGACTTCGCCCGCTTTTGTGAAGAAGAGGGCGCCGTTTTCGCCTTTCTTGATGAGGAGGTAACGCGGGCCTTTATCGAGGATGACCCGTGCACAGCGGCGCAAGGAATAGTGTCCGACGAGCTCGCGAGCCTCTTCGTCGTTGATGGAGACAATGTCAGCGATGGCGAGGGCTTCTTCTAAGGCATCACGCCGGTTTTGGATCCAGTAGTTCATGGTGTCCAGGAGGACGACCTGAGGGCGGGGGTTCATCTGCTGGTAGATGCGGAGCTGGAGGAGGGGGTCGAGGTTGCCTAAGAGGAGGAAAGGTGCGGAGCGGTAAGCGGGCGGTATGGTATCGGGAAAGTCGGTGAGGACGTTGAGCTGGGTTTCGAGGGTGTCCCGGCTTTGCATGTCGGCTCTGTAGCGGCCTGCCCAGAAGAAGGAGGGCTTTGAGAGGTGGCGCACCACGCCCGTAAGGTCCAAGCCGCGCTTTTCCAGGAGGGCGAGCATTTCAGCGGGAAAGTCCGTGCCGATGATGGAGACGATACCGATAGGCCGGGTGGTAAAGGAGGCTGCGAGGGCGATGTACGTGGCGGCGCCGCCTACGATGCGTTCAGCCCGACCATAGGGCGTTTCAATAGTATCCAGGGCCATGGTGCCCGCAACGACGAGCTTCATCGTAGCAAAGATGCGGCAAAAGTGAAAAGCCTACCGCCGGGAAGCTATGAACGGGCGTTTTGGAGGTACTGGATAGCGAGGCGGGCTAAGAGGGCAGCCCCGATAGGCAGGGCCCCCTCATCTATGTCGAAGCGGCTGGTATGCACGGGGCTTTGGGTGTCGGGATTGTCGCTGGCGGTGCCCAGTCGGATAAAGCAAGCCGGCACCCGCTGCCCATAGAAAGCGAAGTCCTCCGAGCTGAGCCAGAGCGGCATTTCTTCTACTTGCAAGCCCATCTCCTGGGCGGTAGCTTCTACGAAGGAGACAAGCTGGGAGTCATTGGTGAGGACGGGATAGCCGGGCTTCCAAGTGAGGTGAGGGGTGACTTCCCAAGCGGCGGCGAGGGTATGGGTAAGGCGGGTGATGTGTGCTATGGCCTGCTGACGCCAGCTTTCGTCAAATGTGCGCAAGGTGCCCGCAAGCTGGACGGTCTCTGGGATGACATTGGGCGCAGTTCCCCCCTGAAAGACGCCGAAGCTCAGGACCGTGGGGGAGCGGGGGTCATTTAGGCGGCTTACCACGCCTTGGAGGGAGGTGATGAGCTGGGCAGCTACCCAGATAGGGTCGCGTACTAAGTGGGGATGGGCTGCATGGCCGCCGCGCCCTACGAGCGTAATGTGCAGTTCATCACTGGCCGCCATGAAGGGCCCTGCCCGCAGGCCTATGGTACCGACAGGCAAGCTTGGCGTCACATGCTGCCCGAAGATAGCCCGGATAGGCACCTCGTCCAGCACCCCTTCCTGGATTAGAAGCGAAGCACCACCGGGCGCCTTCTCCTCACCCGGCTGAAAGAGGCACCGAATACCCCCTCGCCAAGCAGCTCGGTGCGCATACAAAAGCGCGATAGCTCCCAAAAGCATAGCCGTGTGCGCATCATGGCCACAAGCATGCATGTGGTTGGCCTTTTGCGAAGCATGCGGGCGCGCTACTTCTTGAATCGGTAGCGCATCTATATCCGCCCGGAGGGCTACCCATGGACCCGCCGGGTCTGTGACTATGTCCGCCACGACGCCTGTCTGATGCACCCGCCGAGTCTGAATCGCCGGCCACCGGCCTAAAACCCCCTCTATAAAATCAGCTGTCTGCCACTCCTCAAAAGATAGCTCCGGGTGCGCGTGAAGATGGCGCCTCCAGGCTATAAGCTGATCGGAGAGCCTCCGTGCCTCTTCCAAGAGGGAAACCGCGGCATTCATCGGGCAAAAGTCGCTACATTTGCTTGTGTGTGGGAGCGGTTAGAGGCCCTTCTGCGTCGGCATTATGATTTGGAGACGGCCTTTGTTTTAGACTTGCCCAGTCCGCCGCCTACCCGCCCGCCTCTGCGCCGACGCTACCGTATCATGGCGCAGCTCCTCAAGTATGCCCCCTATGTGCTCACCATCCTTATCGGCTTTTATCTCCTCTACCGTTGGATACCTTTTCTCCCTAAGGCCTATGAGAGCTGGTACGAGCGCATCTACATCCTGAGCGTGACGGGGATGATCGGGTATGTTACGAACTGGCTGGCTATCAAGATGTTATTTCGGCCTCGGCATCCCCGTCCGATATGGGGGCAGGGGCTCGTCCCTGCCAATAAACTCCGCATTGCAGAGCAGTTTGCCTCCGCTATTAGCAAGCATATTCTGAATGAGGAGACGTTGTACCGGGTGCTGCACGAGGCCGGGGTAGCGCAGCGGCTGGCTCAGGCCATCTTGCAGGGTACCTCTGGCCTTCTCAACGACTCAGAATTCCAGCATATGGTACGTTCCACCATTAAGGCTCTTCTCATCCAGTATGTGCGCGATCCTTACCACCAGAAGCAGCTGATTCGCGTCATTGATGCGAAGCTTCTCCAGGTCGTGCCGGCCGGGATTGCGGGGGGGCTTTTCCGCTCCTACCGTCAGCTCAATGAAAAGGGTTACTATGAAGTCCTCCAGCGTACTGTTCTCTCCATCCCCGACGCTGTAGAGGAGGCTCTGAAAAACCTTAATATCCCCGAAGAGGAGATCCGCCGCTTTGTCCTTTCGCATACGGAGCAGTTAGAAACCCTCCTCACCGAAATCATCCGGAGTGTGGTGAGCCGCCTCCAGCTCTACAATATCATCTATGCGCAGATTAGTGCCTTTGACGAAACGCAGCTGGAAAACCTTTTTCTCACCACCACCAATGAACACTTGCAGTTTATCCAGAATCTGGGTGCTGTGCTGGGGGTGCTTTCTGGGGTGTTTATCATGAATCCCCTTTTAGCGGTGGTGGGGGCTACTGTAACCATAGGCGCGCTATGGGTAATAGACGAGGTGTGGTACCGGCTACGGCGTGAGCGGCGCGTGGAGTAAAGCCCTTCTGGAGGCACCTTGGGCGATTGGCCTGCGCGTATGGCCGTGGCCTATCCCAGGGTGGAAGCTCGTTGTGCACCGACGAAGCCTCTACCCCATAGACCGAAAAGCCCTCTCTGCCGCGCTTCATGTTCAAAATACGCCTTACATCAGCCGTGACTCTGCCCTCGCCGAAAGCCTTTCCCTCTTAGAGCGGGACACCACTTATACGATAACTACGGGACAGCAGGTGGGATGGCTCACGGGGCCCCTTTACACGATTTACAA
>JAPYWM010000124.1 GCA_028276345.1 Sphingobacterium sp. | reverse complement strand
GCGACAAACGGGCCAACCGCTCCGGCACGAAACCCTACGAGATACAGTTCCGCGTTATCAATGAAAGTGCCA
The DNA here is from genome assembly GCA_028276345.1 of Sphingobacterium sp. Classification (GTDB taxonomy): domain Bacteria; phylum Bacteroidota; class Bacteroidia; order SpSt-205; family SpSt-205; genus JAPYWM01. Next base: position 4,624 of record JAPYWM010000124.1, on the reverse strand, counting down.
TCACTCATGTGGTGAATTATCCTAATCCCTTTTCGACGTCCACGCGATTTTATTATGAGCTGACGGGTTCGCAGCTGCCGGAGGTGTTTCAGATACATATTTACACTGTGACGGGGCGCTTAGTGAAGGTGATAGACCTCAAAGCGCTGGGGGAGGTTCGGATTGGGCGGCATTTGACGGCTTATGCGTGGGACGGGCGGGATGACTATGGCGATCGGCTGGCGAATGGGGTGTATCTCTACCGGGTTATTCTGAGGATGCCCGGCGATGGGGAGCTCAAACGGCGCGAAGATGGGCTGGAGAGCTACTTCCGGAGCGGCTGGGGGAAGATGGTACTGATGCGGTAGCGGGGGGTTGACAATGCGGAAATTGTCGTACTTTTGCCTTCCACAGGCGGCAGTAGCTCAGCTGGTAGAGCGCAACCTTGCCAAGGTTGAGGTCGCGGGTTCGAGTCCCGTCTGCCGCTCTTGCTTATCTCGCCGAGGTGGTGGAATCGGTAGACACGCAGGACTTAAAATCCTGTCGCCTGAAAAAGGCGGTACGGGTTCGAGTCCCGTCCTCGGCATGCATCCGTGACATTTGAGGCCTTTTTGGAAAGCAAAAAAATAGACCCTATTTGCTGGCAAAATTATGTAGGGGCAGAGGCGGCGCGGCATAAAGCAGCGTACGAATCGCTGGGTCCAGTGGCGTTCTTTCAGCGGTATCTGTTTCTCATCAATCGGTGGCGGCATGTATGTCCTTTGCGCACGTCGGGTTAGCGTTAAAGCTGCTGTGGGGGACGGGATGGCGGCGGCAGCGGCTGCTTTTCCTCCTGCAGCTGAGTGTGGTAAGTCTGGCGGTGGCTGGGGCTATCCTCACGCTGGTCTTGTCGCATTCTTTTGAACGGGCTATCTCCGAAAAGCTGTACAGCTACTTAGGGGCTTTTTGGGTGCGGAGCTATGCCCAGGAGGTAGAGAGTGCGCCCCGGCCTGTGGGATTTTCATGGCGGTCGTTAGCGCGCTTGGTTCAGGCGCGATTGGTGGGGGCAGTGCATTTGCCGGTCCTCATGGAGTCGTCCCGGTCGCCCTACGAGGGTGTGCAGCTCTTATGCGTAGAGAAGGGGTGGTTTGCTGGTCTTTGGCAGACTGCTCTGCGAAGCCCCCTCCCCACCTGGGAAGGCAATATTGTGGTCTTATCCGACAAGCTTGCCCGCCGCCTCCAGGTCAAACCTGGCGAGGAGGTTACCATCGCCTGGCTCTCCGACCCTCCCCGCTTTCGTAAGCTCAAAGTCGTCGCCCTCTACCACTCCGGTCTGGATGAGATAGATGCGCGTTTGGCTTTCACCCCGCTCCCTCTTGGGCAGACCCTGCGCCGCTATGAACCCCATCAGGTTCAGGTCGTACATGTCTTCCTCACCACGCCTGAAGCTTCTGGCAAAGTTTTAGACACGCTTCAGGAAAACCTCACCATCTACGAAGAGATTGTGCCCATAGAGTACTTGTTTGGCGATATCTTTGACTGGCTTCGGCTCATCCGGCAGAATGTGAGTCTGATTCTGGGGATTGTGGTGGGGATGAGTTTTTTTGTGGGGGTAGCGGCGTTTTTGGTGCTGATGCTATCGGCGCGGGTGCGGTTTCAGGTGCTGCGATTTTTGGGAATGAGTGGGCGCGCGTTATGGGGGCTTGTGATTGCCCAGGCGGTAGGGGTGGTGGGTTTGGGGGCCCTCATTGGGAGTCTGCTGGCGGGAGGAATGTTACTTTTGCAGGCGCAATGGGGATGGCTGCAGTTAGACCCGGAGAGCTACTTACTGGAGCGGGTACCTGTCTACTGGGAAGGGTTGCCTTTTGTCTATGTGGGCTTAGGTGCCTTGGTATTGGCGGTTTTGATGGGCATATGGGTAGCCCCCAGCGCCTTAGAAGCTGAGACCCGCTTATCCGAAACCGTGAGTTAGGCCCTATGTGGCGGCTTCTCTGGCTGGGCTTTTTGCTGGCGCAAAAGCAGGTGATCCCGGCTATCTCCTCCCCTCGGCATGAGAGCGCACCAGTCCCTTCGGCGGATGGACGGCGCCTCTTTTTCTGGCGGCTGGATGATCCTATTGGTCTGGGAGCCCAGGATATTTTTCTCTCGCTCTGGGATGATTCGCTGGGGACCTACGGGCCGTCTCAGCACCTATCCGGCGGCATCAACGACCACCGTGGCAATATCCCCTTCGGTATCACCCCCGACGGCCAGTATCTTTTGGTGTACAAGGAGTTCCGCAATCCGCACAATCCCTGTGAACTTGGTCTTTCTCGCCGCCTCTCCGAAACCATCTGGACGGCACCCGTCCAGCTCAAAATCAAAAATTTCCACAGCGAAAGTGGCAGTTCTCTCACCGCCTCTTTGGGTTGGGATGCTCGAACCCTGCTTTTATCCATGCGAGGGCCCGATAGTCGGGGCGGCGAAGACCTGTATGTGAGCTTTTATGATCCCGAGCAGCGGGTATGGAGCGAGCCGCTGTCCTTAGGGCCTACTATCAATACATCCGCCGATGAGATTACGCCCTATTTAGCGCCGGATGGGATCACGCTTTACTTTTCCACGAATGGGCGCAAAGATTCGGAGGGCTTTGATGTGTATATGACTCGGCGGCTGGACGACACCTGGCAGCGGTGGAGTGTGCCCGTTCGCCTGCCTGCCCCTATAAATTCCCCTGCTGACGACTATTATTTTCGTACGCCGGCCTTGCGGCCAGATTTGGCCTTCTTCGTGAGCACCGACTCGTTAGAAAAGCTCGGCCGCGAAATCTATACTGCCACTTTACCGCCAGCTTTTCTGCCGAAACCCGTCGTCCTCATCTCAGGCCGAGTCATCGACAATCGTACCCAAAAACCCGTGGGTGGCCAGGAAATCCGCTATTACGACCTCCTGGAAAAAAACCTCGTTGGTACCGCTTACGCCGACCCAGAAACCGGAAGCTACAAGATTATCCTACCGGCCGGTACATTATATGCCATCGTCGTGGTAGGCTCAGCCTATTTTAGCATTAGTGAGCAGATAGACCTGCGAGATATAAACCGCTATCGGCAAATCACGCAGGACCTGCGGGTGGTGCCCCTGGTAGTGGGAGAACGTGTGCCGCTGTATGGGCTTTACTTTGAGGTGGGGGATAGCACCCTCCGACCGGAAAGTCAGATAGAGCTGGAGCGGCTCGTGTGGCTTTTGAGTGAGAAACCGACGTTGCAGATAGAGGTTGTAGGGCATACGGATAGCACGGGCTCTGCGGCATTAAATGAGCGGCTCTCGTGGGGGCGGGCGCGCGCCGTAGTGAGCTATCTGGTAGGGCGGGGCATAGCCTCGGAAAGGCTTCGGGTGCGGGGGGCCGGTGCCGCCGAACCTATCGCTTCGAATGCCACCCCAGAAGGCCGCGCCCAAAACCGCCGGGTCGAAATTCGCCTCATCACCCTGTAATGTGCTAACTTTGCCGCCTGCATGCTCAGGCACAGAACTTTCATCCTTACGCTCCTGACCCTCTTTTATCTGATCGTCCTGTACAACCTCTATTGGGCAGTGGAGCGTCTGCGGCTCGATGCCAAACTCAACCGCCTTTCCCCCGAAGCGCGCAGCGAGTGGCTCAAAAATCCAGACAACTACAAGTACTACCGAAAAGCTGTAGAAAACTCCTTCACGCTGGGCTTAGACCTCCAAGGCGGGATGTATGTGACCCTGGAAGTCAGCGTAGAAGACATCCTGCGTAGCCTCAGCGAAGTCCCTGACGACACCCTCTTCAATGCCGCCCTTCAAGACGCCCTGCGGGAGTATCGTCAAGGCAAGGGCGACCTCCTCGCGCTCTTTGCCCAGAAGGTCAAAGCCCGCAGCCCAAGCACGCGCCTGGCGCAGTTTTTCGCAGGACCTAAGCTGAGCCTCTCCTACAACGCTTCCGATGAGGAAGTGATCGATAAACTGCGCAAAGAGGTAGAGGCAGCTGTTGACCAGACCTACCGCATTTTGCGGACTCGGATAGACCAGTTTGGGGTGGTCTCGCCCAATATCCAGCGTCAGCCGGGAACCGGCCGCATCCTCTTAGAGCTACCCGGCGTTAAGGATAGTGAGCGGGTACGGCGCCTGCTGCGCACCACCGCCAAGCTGGAATTCTGGCCCACCTACACCATCAAAGAAGTCTTCCCCCTTCTCGTCCGGGCTAATGAAAAACTATCCGCCCTTCAAAAGGGTAAAGCCGATACGACTGCCACCGATACTACTACCGCGCCTCAGGATACCACCGTAAAGGGTATTCTTTCGGCCGAAGAGCTCCTGACCGGGCGTAAAACCTCAGCGAAATCTGATACCACTACCAAACCCGACAGCCTCCTTTCCCCCGAAGAGCGCAAGGCCAAGTTCGACCGGGAAAATCCCCTCTTTTCGGTGCTGGTACCGCCGCAAAATCCGCCTGAAAATAGTCCCGTTCTGGGCTACGCGCGCATTACAGATACTGCGCAGGTAATGGCCTACCTGCGAATGCCGGAGATTCGGCTGCTTTTCCCTGAAAACTTAGGCTTTGCGTGGACAGCTAAACCCGAGTCAGAAGGCAGTGATCTCCTGACCCTTATTGCGCTCAAACTCACGCCTAATCGCCAGGCTCCCCTCACAGGTGAGGTTATCGAGG
>JAPYWM010000123.1 GCA_028276345.1 Sphingobacterium sp. | reverse complement strand
AGCGAGGCTGGGGTAATAAAGCGTCCGCCTACCCGCTACACATCCAGGCGGGCGTACCGGGCGTTCTGCTCAATAAAGCGCCGACGCGGCGCTACCTCCTTGCTCATGAGAATGGTAAACGTCTCCTGCGCCTCCGCGGCGTCTTCCATGGTAACCTTATGCAGGGTACGGGTTTCCGGATTCATGGTGGTCTCCCAGAGCTGCTCGGGGTTCATTTCGCCAAGGCCTTTGTAGCGCTGCACGACCACTTTGGATTCGTCGCCGCCCCCGAGCTCCTCTATCGCTTTGCGGCGCTCCTCCTCTGTCCAGCAGTAGCGCGCCTGCGAACCCCGCTTCACCAGGTACAGCGGCGGCAGCGCAATATACACATGCCCGTGCTCAATGAGCGGCCGCATGTACCGGTAAAAGAGCGTCAGAAGCAGCGTCCGAATGTGACTCCCATCCACATCGGCATCGGTCATGAGGATGATCTTGTGGTAGCGAAGGTTTTCCAACTGGGCTTCGTGGATGCCCTGCGGCCCAAACTTCCCGATCCCCAGCGCAATGGCAATGTTTTTGATTTCTTCGTTTTCATAGACCTTAGTGAGGTTGGCTTTTTCTACGTTGAGGATTTTTCCCCGCAGGGGGAGGATAGCCTGGAAGCGGCGATCGCGGGCTTGTTTAGCGCTACCGCCCGCCGAGTCGCCCTCTACCAGAAATAGCTCGCACACTTCCGGGTCTTTGCTGGCGCAGTCGGCGAGCTTGCCGGGAAGGCCGCCGCCCGTACTGGCCCCTTTTTTCTGCACAAGCTCCCGGGCTTTTTTAGCCGCATAACGCGCCTCCGCCGCCAAAAGAACCTTTTGCAAAACCGCCCGGGCCACCTTCGGATTTTTCTCCAAGTACTCGGACAGCTCCTTATGCACGACACTTTCCACAATCCCCGCCACCTCGGAATTCCCTAATTTGGTCTTGGTCTGCCCCTCAAACTGCGGCTCCGGCACCTTCACCGAGATGATGGCCGTCAGCCCCTCCCGAAAATCATCCCCCGTTACTTCAAACTTTAGCTTATCAAAAAAACCCTCCTTCTCGCCGTAGGTCTTGAAAACCCGGGTGAGCGCTTTACGAAAACCCATCACATGCGTCCCCCCCTCGTGCGTGCGAATGTTATTCACGTACGAGTAGAGCGTCTCGTTGAACGTCTCATTGTATTGGAGAGCTACCTCCACCGGATAGAGTCCCTCCGGGTCACTGCCAGAAATGTAGATGATGTCATGGAGCGTCTCCTTCCCATGGTTGAGAAGGCTGACAAACTCTGTCAAGCCACCCTTGGAGTAGAAGACTTTCGTCAGGGGCTGGCCGTTCTCATTACTCTCGCGTAGGTCGCGCAGGACAATCTTGACGCCTTTATTAAGGTAGGCCAGCTCCCGCAGGCGATTTGCAATGATGTCAAACTGAAATTCCGTATCGGGGAAGATGGTGGGGTCGGGCTTGAAGTGGACCTCGGTGCCGCGTTCCTTCGTCGTGCCAATAGCTTCCACTGGCGTAATAGGCGCCCCCCGCCGGTAAGCCTGGTACCAGACCTTACCCTCCCGATAGACTCGCACTTCTAAGTGCTCGGAGAGCGCATTTACCACCGATACCCCTACCCCGTGTAGCCCCCCAGAGACCTTGTAGGTCCGCTTGTCAAATTTGCCGCCGGCGTGTAGGACGGTCATGACTACTTCCAGCGCCGAACGCTTCTCCGTAGGGTGCATATCCACGGGGATGCCTCGGCCGTTATCTTTTACGGTTACATAGCCGTCGGTGTGGAGGGTGACCTCAATGTAGTTACAATACCCTGCCATGGCCTCGTCAATGGAGTTATCCACCACTTCAAAGACGAGGTGGTGTAGGCCTTTGACGCCAATATCGCCAATGTACATGGCGGGGCGTTTGCGTACAGCCTCCAAGCCTTCCAGAACCTGAATGGAGGCGGCATTATATTCCCCTTCGGTAGCCGGCGTAGAAACGGTGAAAAGGGTCTCTTCGGTGCTCACAGGGCAAAGTTACAAAACCCCTATTTTCGCTTGGTGGAACTGAGCTGGGGGTTTAGCTATGAGGTTTTGCCACGGGAAGCGCTTGCACCGGCGGAAAAGGCGCTCTTAGCCCATGCGGAGGCAGCTGCTGGGAAAGCTTATGCGCCCTATTCAGACTTCCCGGTGGGGGCGGCGGTTCGCCTCCAAGATGGCTCTATCTTCACGGGCAATAACCAGGAGAACCTGGCTTTTCCCAGTGGGCTGTGTGCGGAGCGGGTGGTGCTTTTTCAGGTGGGGGCCCTAGGAAAGGCCCCCCAGATAGAGGCCTTAGCCGTGTACGCGCCGAAAGCCGCGGAGGTGGCTTTTCCCTGTGGCGCGTGCCGCCAGGTGATGCTGGAGTACGAGCAGATGAACGATAGGCCGTGGACCCTTATCTTTGCCGGGGCTGCTGCTTCCGTCTATCGCATGAAAGGCGTTTCACTACTCCTACCTCTACACTTCGTATGGAGACGATCGTGAGCACAGATACTCGCCGGGCCGCAGCGCTTTTACAGGCCGGCGAAGTCGTGGCTATTCCCACAGAGACTGTTTATGGCTTAGCCGCTAACGCCTTAGACCCGGGGGCCGTAGAAAAGATTTTTCGCCTCAAAGGCCGCCCGCATTCCGATCCGCTTATTGTGCATGTAGCCAATGCCGAGCGCGTTTCTCCCCTGGTAGCGGAAGTACCCCTCTGGGCAGAGAAGCTCATGAGTCTTTTCTGGCCGGGCCCCCTAACGATTCTTTTGCCCAAAAGCCCACAGGTGCCCGCTATCGTGACGGCAGGCTTAAACACGGTGGCTATGCGCTGCCCGAAACATCCGCTCACACAAGCCCTTTTAGAGCTCCTGCCCTTTCCGCTGGCGGCACCCAGCGCCAATCCCTTCGGCAGAGTCAGCCCCACCACCCCTGCCCACGTCCTGGAATACTTTGACGGACAAATCCCCTTCATCCTGGATGGCGGCCCCTGCGATACCGGCATTGAGTCCACCATCATTGGCGAAGAGAACGGCCGGCTTGTCATCTACCGCCCCGGCGCCATCACCAAAGAAACCCTCGAGGAAGTCTTAGACACCAAAATCGGCTATCGCCTCCACGCCAAAGACCAGCCGCAAACCCCCGGCCAGTTTCCCAAACACTATGCCCCTAAAAAGCCCCTTCTCTACGGCTGGCAAGACCCACCCCTCGAACGCAGCGCCTCCATCGTCCTCTTTGAAAGCGAAATAGACCCCACCGACCACCCCTATGTGCATACATTAGCCCCTTCCGGCTCCATAGAAGAAGCCGCTAGCCGTTTCTACCAAGTCCTGCACGCCTGCGAAAAAGACCCTACGGAATACATCCTTTTCCAAGAAGTGCCCCAAGAGGGCCTCGGCTTGGCTATTCACGATCGCTTGCGCCGCGCGCATCATCCCAGTGTCTTTACTATTGGGCACAGCAACCACCCCTGGGAGCTTTTCCTGGACCTCCTGCGCTACTATGAGATCGGGGCTATTCTGGACCTGCGTCGCAAGCCCGCCTCCGCCATCGCCCCGCACTTCAACCAGGGCATCCTCCAAAAAGCCCTCTCGGCGGAAGGCATCGTCTACGATTGGCAGCCCATGCCTAATCGGGTGCTCTTCTCCTTAGAAAAGCTGATGAACCGAGTGCCCCGCGTCGCCCTCTTATGCGCCGAAGCCGACCCCACCAAATGCCACCGCTACAAAGAATCCGACGAGCTCACCGAAAAAGGCTTCGCCGTCTTCCATATTTACCCGGACTACAGCCTCCGCCTGCACAAAGCCGAGCTCAGCCTTCCCTTTGGAGAATAGAGGCCTCACCCCGGAAGACCTCCTCCCACCACCTATCCAGGTAAGGACGAGCCTCCTGCCGGTGGGTAAAAACTATCCAGGTAGCCTCTCCAAAGTGGCGCTGGAGGTTTTCCAGGATTTCAGCGATCTTCTGGCTATCCAGCGGCGCAAATGGGTCATCCAAAATAAGCACGCGGGGCCGCCGAATAAGGGTAAGCGCCAATGATAGCCGGTGGCGCTGGCCCCCGGACACTTGCTGGCCCCACTCCCCAATAGGCGTCAAAATCCCCTTTGGTAACCGCTGCACCTCCTCAGCAAGGCCCGCCCATTCCAGCGCCTGCCAGATCTCCCGCCGCGACGCCTCCGGCCTAACCAGCCGAAAATTATCCGCTACACTCCCCTCAAAAAGTACAGGCTCCTGCGGCACATAGCCCACATAAGCGCGCAGAACCTGAAGGCTATAAGTCTGCAAAGGGAGGTCACCCAACCACACCTGGCCTTCGGTGGGGGCCATTTGCCGCACCAGTAGGCGAGCTAAGGTTGTCTTGCCACCGCCTAAGGGCGCACTTATCCCTATGTGCTGTCCCTCTCTGACCTCGCCATACAGCCCCCGAAAAACCCATGGCCCCTCATCGCTGTACCGATAGCCGAGATTCTCCCAGCGATAGGCCGGCCGAGTCGGAAAGGGGGATACCGCTGGATACGTCATGGCCGGCTCTACCGCCATGACTGATAGAAGCCTTTCAGCGCTGGCTTTCGCCTGCTGAATCAAACTAAACAGCCACCCTATCGCCCCCATCGGAAACAAAAGCTGAAGAAGATACAGACTAAACGAACTGACAGTCCCAAGCGTCTGCCGTCCCTGCATCACCTCATAGCCGCCATACA
>JAPYWM010000122.1 GCA_028276345.1 Sphingobacterium sp. | reverse complement strand
TCAACGCCTTAGGCTTCGCAGCTTTCGTTCAGCTTCTTTTCAGCTCAAAGGTCATATATAATCTCGGCTTTCAGCTATCCTACGCAGCCGTAGCGGGAATTTTAGCCTGGTACGGCCCTTTCAGACAGCTGCTGAATAGCCTGGAGCGCCTTCCCTACACAGGCGGCTACGTGCGAGACCTCCTGGCCGTCTCCATAGCTGCCCAGCTCGGTACCCTCGGCCTCTCCTGGGCTTACTTCGGGCAGTTTCCCCTCTACTTTCTCGTGGCCAACCTGGTGGCCATTCCACTCGGCACCCTTTTGAGTTATACGGGTTTTTTGTGGCTCATCACGCTGAAAGTACCTTTTCTCAGTACGGCTTTGGGATGGAGCACCTTTCTCCTATCAAAAAGCCTCATTTTCACCGTCTCGCTTATCACTACCCTCCCAGGCAAAGCGCTTTCGCTCCCGGCTATCCCAGCGACCGCCGGTGTAGCCCTCTCGCTCGCTGCCATCCTGGGCGGCTTCCTCTACCAGACGCTCCGACCGAAAAAGAAAGTGGAGCTCATCCTGTGAACCCAGACCCTATCGGCAGGAGCAAGGGAGATAGCAAAGCCAATTTCGCCCTGCTGTGGCCCTCATGAAGACACTTAACGGCAGGATTTTGAGCTCCCGAGCCCAATAGGGACAGGCGGGCGCCCTCAGTGAGGCGTATCGCGCTTACAACAGGCAGGCAGCTGCTCAAACGCCGCCGGATCCCGCGGAAGACTATCCGCATCATACCCCAACCGCCGGATCCCCTCCCGAATCGCCGCCGGCGTCGTCTTATCCGGCCGATACGCCACCTTAATCACCTTCGTCGGCACATCCACCTCCACCCACCGAATCCCTTTCTGCGTAGAAAGCCCCTTAATAATCGTGCGCCGGCACGTCTGACAGACGACCGAACTCTTTACATAAAGGGTGTCTAACTTCGGCTGCTGGCCGTATAGCACCCCCCCCAGAGCCACCCACAGGCCGACTAACCACTTCATGTTACAAAGTTACGCAAATTACCAGGTCCGGATAAGGCCATGCAGAAAGGTGCTGATGAGACTATCCGCTACCTCGGCGGGACGAAGAGGCCCCCCAGGCTGATACCAGGTCCCCGTAGCATTAAGCGCCGCCAGAAGCGACAGCGTCATGAAGCGCGGCTCAAAATCCCGAAAAAGATTGCGCCCCAGCCCCTCCCGCAAAATCCGCTCTAACTGCTCCTCGTACTGCCTCTGCTGGGCTAAAAAGGCACTTTTGTCTGGTTCGCCCAGGTGCTGCGGCGCCTCCCGTAAAAATATCACCGCTTGTGAGGGCTCCTGCAAGAGTGTCTCCAGATGCGCCCGGCAAAACCGCTCCAGCTTATGCGTTACTTCCAGCGAACTCTCGGCGATCCCCGCCACCGCCTTCAAAAAGCGCCCCGCTATCTCAAAAGATAGCTCCCGTAAAAGCGCCTCCTTAGTAGGAAAGTAGTGATACAGCGTGGCCGGACTAACCCCTACTGCCCGGGCAAGGGCCCGCATAGACACCGCCGCATAGCCCGCCTGCGCAAATAACCGCTGCGCTTCCTGTAAAATCCGCTGACGAACCGACATACCTTCCACCCCCACAAAGTACGCACTTCTCTAACTTTCCCCCACAGAGCTTATCTTTGAAATAATGCGCTATCTCCTCCTATGGCCGGCCTTCCTAAGCGCGCAAGCCCTTTCCGTGGGTCGTGCCCTCTCATCCAATGGCCAGCTCTTGAGTATAGATACCGTCTTCCGCTTTGAGAAAGCCCCGGCCTACCTCTACATTCAGTACCGCGTACCAGCAGGCTACGAACGCGACACATTTATGCTTCTGGTACGCAATGCCTTAGGCCCTCTGACCTGGATAAGTCTCCCACCCTCCCGAAGCGCCGCACCTTTCCGCCATGCCCGCCTCCAGCTTGGCAAAAGCGGCGTCTACGGGTTTTTCATCTATGCTAAGGCAAAGGGCAATCGCGTCTGGGCCTTCAAACGCATTTATGTGATCCTACCCCCCTACCAGACGCTCGCCCAAGTTAAGGCGTATCACAATGCGCTCCTCGCCAAAAGCTCGCAAAAGCCTTCTACCCCGCCATTAGATTCCCCGCCGCTCCCGGAGCCGCCCGACGACCCCCTCCAAAAAGCCCTCCCCACCTCCGAAGCTGTCGAGCTACCCCCCTCCGAAGAGGAAACCTTCCTCCCGGATGACATCCAGCTTCTGCCCCAGGATGGCGTCTCCGATACACCTTTCATAGAGGATGAAGATTCTCTGGATGAGCCTTAAGTAACTTAGCGGGCCGCCTAAGCGACCCGCCAGAATAAGGGGCGCCCTTGAGCTCGCTATGGCTTCACTATTCGTACAGGGGGAAGGGTGCGCTCTTCAGCTCGCCCTACCAGCACATACATGCCTTTCGGCAGGTCTGACAGGTCCCATGCCTGATTACCCGCTCCCCGCCGCATTAGCCGTCCATACCCATCATACAACTCTACCTCCACAGCGCCTCCCGCATAGACTACCTGCACCTCCCGCTCCACCACCGTCGGATATACCAAGAGCTTCTCATCCCTTTCCACCGCATACGGCATCAGCCCCCGCACACTGCTGCGCCCACTCCCATCTAAAACTACCACCTGGATGTACCCCTCCTTCGCCGGCAGCTCTCCAAGCCCCACAGTGTATTGATTCTCATGCGTCAGGCCCAAAAGGTGCACCTTTCCATCTTTGGTGAGCACAGAGACTTCGTAGGCGGCTTCCGCAGGGCAGTTTGTGCAGACCCAGCGCACCCGCAGGGAGGCCCCTTCCACAGCACCCGAAACCGTGAGCGCCTGATTGGGAAGCACCCCACAGCCGCTCGTGCAGTTTGTAACCACCGTCGCATTACCCCAGTTTGAAGGGTTATTCACTGTAGCCCCCGGGGCCTGACATACGTAGAGATTGTTACTATTGGTAAGCTGGCCATTGAGGGTGGCACTGCCCGTGTAGCTAATGGCTGTACTACCACCGCCAACGATCACATTCCCATTCCCATTAGCAGTCAGATGCGTCAAAGAAAAACAGGCGCCATTTCTCATACAAACGGTCGCATTACCATTGAGCGTGAGGGAGGTAGCTTGAATAGTTGTGCCATCGTTAATAAAGCTGGCAGAAGCATTCACATTGATGTTGCCGCCTACGGTGAGCGTTCCTGAAGGGCCTATATTCCAGAATAGGCTATTTGCGCCGTTGAGCTGGAGGTGACTGCCCACGGTTATGGCACCGTAGTTATGAATGGAGGTCTGGCTGTTAAGGTTTACGCTGGCAGAGACCTGAAGGCTTCCCCCGGGGCTTATGATAAGCTGACTGCCATTGTTATTGAGGTTGAGGTCGCCATCGACTATCAGGGTGCCGCATACGATCAAAACGGCGTCTTTACCCAGGTCTAAGTTACTAATCGTCATGGTCTGGCCGGCAGGTACGCAGCGCCTCTGCCCATTGGGCACAATCGGATTCTTTTCATTGAGAGGAATGCAACCATCACAGGTCGGCGGGGGCGGTGCAGGTGGTGGACACTGCGCCACGATAATGCCCAGCAGCAGAGAGAGGAGGCTAAATACGCGTGTCATATGCTAATATACGAAAAATTTCCTTGCACAGTTGCAAGAGGTCACCACCGCCATCGCCACGTCAGCGCTACCTGCCGGATAGGCATGGGGTAGCCACTGATCACCGCATAACTCTGCTTAGCCCACCGGCTCAGCTCCAGCACTAGTACACTCGAAGCGAGCGTGCACTGCACTTTGAGCGAATGGAGCTGGTAGGCGGACAGGCGGTTGAGCGCGCCGGGCGCTAAGCTAATAGGGCGTTCGCTTACAAGCTCTATCTGATAGAGTGCTTCTATCCATTTCAGGCGGCGGCTCAGCCAGAGGGTAGCCATCCAGGGGGGCACATAGGGCAAAGGGCGTCCCGCTGTTACGGAAAAATCCTGTGCGCGGGTGTAGGTGAGCGCGAGGCGCCCCTGGGTGTAGGAGGTCGCGTAGCTGAGGTGGGTTTCTACGGCGAGGGTACGGACATAGCCGAGGTTATAGGCCTGCCAGCGCACTGGCGAGAGCGGGACAGTGAGAATGCGGTCTCTGACCCAGGCGGCGGTCAGGGCACTGCGGAAGGACCAGGCCTGCCATCTGTACTGCGCGTACCCCTGCACCTGATAAAAGCGTTCTGGCCGAAGGTCCCATCGCCCATACCCGATCCAGTAACGTTCATACAGGGAGGGCCACCGCACGCCTTGCATCGCTTCGAGGCCCCAGGTCTTTCGCTCTATGTGGAGGAGAGCGCCAGGCAGGGACTTGAAACGTTGTAGCCAGCTTAGCCGGCCCTCCGCCCGATACTGCCACCCACGCCAGGTTCCCTGCGCCTGTATCCACAGCGCCGCCTCCCCCTGCCGAATCCGCCCTATTGGCACAAAGCCTATCCCGATGCGGGGACTGTGTAGTTCGTCTACGGCCCCATAGAGAAGGGCCGTAATCTCCTGCCCCTTCCACCGCCATTCTCGCCGCAGGATAGCCTGCCCACTATACTGCCGAGTAAGCGAAAAAAACCCTATGTAGTCCCGGTAGCCAAGCTGGCTATAATGCCCTTGGACGCCCACAGCCCATTTTCCGCGATACCAGAGGGTGGGCAGGAGTTGCCACTCACGCAGGTACTCAGGGGGAAGGCGTGGCCCCGTAGGACCTA
>JAPYWM010000121.1 GCA_028276345.1 Sphingobacterium sp. | reverse complement strand
GCCTCCGCTATCTGGCTCATTTATGGCATAGACCGGCTCCTGGACATGATGCGCACCACCCTCAATGTGTATGGCGATCTGGTGATTGCGACTTACCTTCACAGGATATATGCAAGTGCTCACAACTCGCGAAGCCCTAATTAGCTGGCGTAAGAAGGCTCAAGGTCACGTGGGGTTTGTCCCTACAATGGGGGCTTTGCACGAGGGGCATCTTTCGCTCGTGCGCCAGAGCCTCACCGAAAATGACTGGACGGTCGTCAGCATTTTCGTCAATCCCCGCCAGTTTGGCCCCAAAGAAGATTACGAGCGCTACCCGCGCACCCCGGAAATGGATACCCGACTTTTGCAAAACCTCGGGGTCTCAGCGGTCTTCATGCCGTCAGAGTCGGAGATGTATTCGCCAGAAGATGAGTTTCATATCAGTGCGACACGGCTGAGCCGGCTCTGGTGCGGCGGGTACCGCGTCGGCCACTTTGATGGGGTGGCGCTCGTGCTGACCAAGCTCTTTCACCTCGTCATGCCTACTCGGGCATATTTCGGTGAAAAAGACTTTCAACAGGTGCGCATCGTGGAAAAAATGGTAGAGGAGCTATTTTTCCCGATACAGGTCGTTCGGCACCCTACTGTGCGAGAGCCGGATGGGCTGGCGATGAGCTCCCGCAATGCCTACCTTTCGCCGCGGGGGCGAGCCCAAGCCGTCGCCCTCTACAAAGCCCTGCAATACCTGCATGCACTCACGGCCCAGCATCAAAACACAGCCTTTCTCATTGAGGAGACCCTTCGCTACCTGAAGGAAAACTACCCCGATGTGGAGGTAGAATACCTGGCCATCGTAGATGAGCATTCGCTGGAGGCGCTTGAGCACCTTCGGCAATCTGCGCGCCCCAGGGCACTCATAGCGGCGTATGTGGAGGGGGTACGCCTAATTGATAATCTGCCTCTATCACCTGTGCCGTGAGGTGCCGTTTTAACGAACCCAGGACGTCTATTCGCACCTCCACATACGGCCGTGGCACTGGCCAGGGAAGCTTCTCCGGCCACTCTACGAAAACCTTCTCGGCACGCTCTAAGATCTCATACACAGCCTCCCAGCGGGCATAATCCGTCTCGCTAAACCGATACAGGTCTATGTGATAAATCCCATCGCCGTAGGCGTTGATGTAGGTGAAGGTGGGGCTTTGGACCTGGATGCCTATCCAGTGGCGGACAAGGGTCGTTTTGCCGGCGCCCATAGGGCCATACAGGAGCCAGCGGGACTGGCCGGCGCCCCAGGCTTTCAGCGCCGTTACCACTTGGTCTATCTCTTCCAGGGTATAAGTCCTTTCCCATCTCATCGCCGGGGCATCAGCCGCACAAAGGGCACGATAATCTCCGATAGGCTCACGCCCCCGTGCTGATAGGAGTCCCGGTACAGCCGCACATATTCGTTGTAGTTTGTCGGATACACCAGAAAAGTATCCTCACAGGCAAAGAGGTAGGTAGCGCTGGCCGTAGCCCGGGGGAGTTTGGCTTCTTCTGGTTTGCGGATGTGGAAAATGCCTTTGGCGTCTTTGTCGTAGTTGAGGTTGCGGCCTTGTTTGTAGCGGAGGTTGGTGGTGGTTTCCCGATCGCCCAGCACCCGCACGGGCCTACGGACTTGGACCATCCCATGATCCGTCGTGAGAAAGACCCGGGAAGTGTAGGCGGGCAGCTGCTTGAGCACCTCAAAAAAGGTAGAGTTTTGTAGCCAAGCTCGAGTAACAGAGCGCAGAGACACATCGTTAGCGGCCAGCTCTTTGAGGATATTCATCTGGACCCGGGTATGGGCCATGAGGTCTAAGAAGTTGAAGATCATCACGACGACCTCGTGGCTGCGCAGAAGGTTGGGAAGGTTTTGGAGGAGATTGCGGCCCTCTTCGGTTTTGAGGACTTTGGCGTAGGCGACTTTGACGGCGATTTTGTGTCGCAGGAGGAGATCGTTGAAGAACTCTTCCTCAAAGAGGTTTTTACCGCCTTCCTCGTCGTCGTCGGCCCAGTAGCGGGGGAAGCGGTTAGCGATTTCCAAGGGGTAGAGGCCAGCGAAGAGGCTATTGCGGGCGTACTGGGTGGCGGTGGGCAAGATGGCGTAAAAGAGCTGCTCTTCGGCAACGTTGTAGTAGGGGGATAGGAGGGCTTCCAGGACTTTCCACTGGTCGTAGCGCATGCCATCAATAAGCAAAAGCACGAGCGGGCCGCCTTTTTCGCCAATGTGGGGCAAAAAGTATTTCTTAAGCATGTCGGGGGAGAGGTCGGGTTTAGGGCCCTGGGTGGTATTGACCCAGTGGAGGTACTGGCTCGTGAAGTATTTGGCAAAGACGGTCTCTGCCTCGGCTCGCTGCGCCTCGTACATCTCCCGTAGCTCTGGCGCATCTGCCCCCTCTATGCGTAAATCCCAGTGTACCAGCTCCTTGTAAAGGCCTATCCACTCTTCATAGTCGATAGCGCTCATGAGCTTACGGGTTATCATAGCGAAAGCCCGATGATACTCCTCAATAAGCTGCTGACTCTTAAGATCTTCGGCTTGCATTAAGCGCAAACACACCGAGTAAAGCTGCTGAATCTTGACAGGCTTGATGAGGAAGTCGGAAACTTCGGCCCCTACGGCATCCTCGGCCAGGCGCTCCGCCTCGTCCTGCGTCACCATGACAATAGGCAAGTGCGGATACCGCCGACGCACCTGCCGAGCCCACTCTAACCCCGACATACCCACCAAGTGCTCATCCACAAAAACCAAGTCTACAGGATGCATATAAATGTATTCCAGGGCTTCCTGCGGATGTGTAAACGTCTCCACCGAGAAGCCCTTCTGCCTGAGATACTGCACATGCGGCTCCAGGTGTTCTATCTCGTCATCCAGCCACAGAAGACGCCCTCTCATGTAGCAAAGATACCAACAAACTGGTTTTATTTTGCCGCCGAAACGGCAATGCCGTTTTTAGCTTATATTTGACAAACTACATGTTGCGGATTGTCGGACACATTGCTTCTTCGGAGCGGCGAAAGCAGGTCGAAGCCCAGTTAGAAGAATATATTGGCAAGGGCGGGGAATGGATACTCCACGAGTCTATATCGACGGCCTTGAAGCATTTGGAGGCCCTCTCGCCGGGGGAGCAGCGTATCGAGATAGTTTTAGGGGAATGGCCAGCGGCCCAGGCGTATTTAGTGCAGGCGCATCAATTGCTCCCTCGGGCGATGCTGGTGGCTATTGTGCCACCGGAGACGTCTTTTACGCCGCCTTCTTTCCCACTCCTCCCCATAGGCCTCTCTGCCGAAGGGCTGGATAAAACGCTCCTGAACTACCTTCTCCAGGAGTCCCGTCGCCGACGCGAGCAGGATGGCCAACATCGGCTCTTGTTAGAGCTTCACCGCGTCTCGCTCTCCCTGATCGGCGAAATGCGTCTGGATAAGCTCATCTTCAAGGTCCTGCGCATCGCCCTGGAAAATAGCCACGCCGAAGAAGCTGTCCTCCTTTTGCCTAATCCCGAAAATCCCGACGACCTACGCCTTGTTGCCCAGGTTAAAGCCGACATGTACGAGGCTCCCCCCCTCCAAAACCTCCCCGCTTCCAGCGTGGAGACCCTCTTCTGGCCGCTTATTCAGCATAGCATACAGGCTCGGGAGAATATCATCCTTCCCGATATACAGGAAGACCCTTTTTGGAGTCGGCATCCAGACCTCTTGCGCTTGCCTTTGCGCATGGTTATTGTGCTGCCTTTGATTTACCAGGGGCGCCTCATCGGCCTTCTCTATCTCAAGCACGCCTCCCAGCCTATCTTTCTCCCGCCCTCCGAAGTGGAGTTCCTCAAGCTATTTACCGCACCTACGGCTATAGCCCTGCAAAATGCCCAGCTCTACACCCACATGGAAGCGCTCGTGCAAAAACGCACCGAGGAAGTCTTCCGCCAGAAAGAAGCCCTGGAAAAACAAGCTCAGCTCCTTCAGCAGCAAAACGAAGACATCATGGCCAGCCTTCGTTATGCCCAGCGCGTGCAACGCGCCATCTTCCCCCCGTGGAACGAGATCTTCCAGTTTTTCCCCGATAGTTTTCTCTTTTATCAGCCTCGCGAGATAGTAGGAGGTGATTTTTATTGGTTTGCGCACCGCCTCAGCAAGGTGATCGTAGCTGCTGGGGATTGTACGGGGCATGGTATTCCAGGGGCATTCATGACGATTATTGCGAATACGCTCCTCAAGCAAATCGTAGAGTTAGAAGGGGTCTTCAAGCCGTCGGAGATCCTGTATCTCCTCAATCTTCGCATGCGGGCGGCCCTGCATCATGAGGATACCCAGTACCAGCGTTTTCAGGAAGGGATGGAGATGGGGCTGATTCAGGTGGACACCAAGCGGCATCGGCTATTGTATGCGGGGGCGCGGCGGCCGCTCTTCTGGGTACATGCGGGCAAAGGGCAAGAAGTACCGGGCGACCGCCTCACCATCGGCAGCCCCTGGGAAGGTGAAGCCCCCGAATTCACCCTCCACACCCTGGAGGTCGAACCCGGCGACATGATCTACCTTTTCTCCGATGGCTACTCCGACCAACTCTCCCCCGATAATAAACGCTATCAGCATCGCCACCTACTGGAACTCTTAGAGTCCATTGCTTCTCAGCCGGCTTCTCAGCAGCGGCTCTTTATTGAGGCGGAGCTGGCCCGCTGGATGGGCTCGGCCCGCCAAACCGACGATATCCTGATTATTGGCCTCCGGGTGGGG
>JAPYWM010000120.1 GCA_028276345.1 Sphingobacterium sp. | reverse complement strand
GATGGGCATACGCTAAGGGCATGGGCATGTACTCTTCGGTTTCTCGGCAGGCATAGCCAAACATGATCCCCTGATCGCCGGCGCCGAGGTCTGGGTCTAAGCCCTGCCCTTTATTGACGCCCTGAGCGATGTCCGGCGACTGCCCGTGGATCGTTAGAATCACACCGCAGCTATCCCCATCAAACCGCAGCTCAGAACGGTTATACCCGATGTTTTTGATAACTTGTCGAGCCACAGCCTCATAATCCACCTGGGCGTGGCTGGTGATTTCGCCGGCAAGCACGACTAACCCGGTCGTCACGAGCGTCTCGCACGCTACCCGTCCATAGGGGTCCTGCATCAGAATGGCATCGAGAATCGCATCCGAAATTTGATCGGCGACCTTATCGGGGTGCCCCTCTGAGACCGACTCAGAGGTAAAGAGGAATGCCATGGCGCGAATATCCGAAAAAGCCGCCAACTTTGACCCGTGGATATTCTGGTGATAGGGTCGGCTCCCCGCCTTGCGGCCGTGGCAAAGGGGATCGGCCAAAATTGGAAAGCCGATTTTTGGATTTGGCCGAGCCGTACCAGCCCGGGGTGGAATCGCTACGATCTCATTCTAGACTTAGAGGCGGATGAACGG
The DNA here is from genome assembly GCA_028276345.1 of Sphingobacterium sp. Lineage (GTDB taxonomy): Bacteria > Bacteroidota > Bacteroidia > SpSt-205 > SpSt-205 > JAPYWM01. Next base: position 4,104 of record JAPYWM010000120.1, on the reverse strand, counting down.
ATGTCGCCGGCGTTTTCGGTGGCAAATAGAGCGTTTTGGGCCTTTCAGGCGGTGAAGCGCCCCCTGTGGGAAATCCTCCCTTCCTCCGACTGGCAGCCCCGCGCCGTGGGGGTGAATCTTTTGCCGGGCTTTTGTGAGCGGCCGCTCTTAGAAGCCTCCGCCCACAGCTTAGAGGCCGAAAACCACTTTCGTTCCCTCCTGCCCGATACCGACATCGCCTTCGTGCCCGATGAAGTGGGGATGGTTTCCCCCCGCATCCTGAGCCTCATCCTCAACGAAGCCCTCCTCCTCTCCCAGGAAACCCACACGCCCCTGGAAACGATAGACCTCTCGGTCAAGCTGGGCCTCAACTACCCCCGAACCATTCAGGAATGGGGGGCTTGGGTGGGGTGGCCGCACGTGCGGGATATCGTCCTGGCCCTAAGCCGCCGCTATGGGGCTGACCATTACCCCATCGCCCAAAGGCTCTTGACCTTGGCAGGACTGCGGTAAATTTGCCCTATGAGCCGGGTGGAGACTCGCTACAAAGTCGTGGGGATGACTTGCCAAAGCTGCGCCGTAAGCGTGGAGACCATGCTCAAAAGCGTGGAGGGCGTGGACGAGGCACGGGTGGACTTCGCAGCGCAGGAAGTATGGGTGCAGCACGACCCCGACAAGGCCCCCCTCACCAAGCTCCAATCTACCTTAGCCCCGGCTGGTTATGTGCTTCTGAGCGATGCCCACGAAGCTACCCTCGCCCACCGGAAGTTCCTGAGACGGCTACGCCTCTACATCCTTCTTAGTGGGGTGGTGGCGCTATTGGGGATGCTGGGACACTGGGGGCTGTGGCCCTTTCCGGTCCATGCACACGGGGAGGCCCCGCGCTGGTGGGGCTGGGTGTACTTTGGGCTGTCGTTAGGGCTGGTGCTGACGGCGGGGCGGATTTTCTGGCAAGCGGCATGGCAGCAGCTCCGCTATCGGGAGCTCTCCATGGATACCCTCATTTCCTTAGGGCTGTGGGGAAGTGTTGCCTTAAGCTTTTTTACGCTGTGGGTGGGGTATACCGGCCACACCGAGGCTGCCGCTGAAATCCTCTTTTTTGTGTTGATTGGCCGCTATTTGGAGGAGAAAGCCCGCTTGGAAGCCGCCTCCACCCGAGAAGCCCTTTCAGCGCTGGCTACGCCCGTAGCGACCCGCCTTATGCCCGACGGCACCGAAGAAACCCTTCCCACCGGCCATCTGCGCCCCGGCGACCTCATCCACATCCGAAAAGGGGAAGTAGTCCCGGCTGACGGCTACATTGAGCGAGGCGACGGCCACCTCCAGGAGGCTATCCTGACGGGCGAAGCCCTCCCACAATGGCGCACGGCAGGTGAGCGGGTATTGGCCGGAACCACCCTCCTGGAAGGAGACCTCTATGTGCGGGTGACGCAAGCTGCCGTGGATAGCTTTCTGGCGCAGCTGATCGCGCGGCTGGAGCAGGCGCAGGCCACTCGCGCTAAAGCCCAGCGCTTAGCGGATAAAGTCTCGGCTGTCTTTGTACCAGTGGTGCTCCTCTTATCGGTAGCGGCTTTCGCCCTGGCGCTGTGGCAGGGCAAAGGCTGGGTAGATGGGGGGCTTCACCTGCTGAGTGTGCTGGTCATCTCCTGTCCGTGCGCACTGGGGCTGGCCACACCGCTCGCGGTGCAGATTGCTATCGGCCGCTCCGCCCGCCGCCAGATCCTCCTTCGGGAAGTCGCTCAGTTAGAAAACCTCCCCACTTGTACGCTCTGGGCCTTTGACAAAACCGGCACGCTAACCCGAGGGCACGCTACCATCACCCACGAAACCTGGTGGGACCCCACCTGGAAACCCCACCTGACCTATCTCCTCGCCCGCAGCGAACATCCCCTCGCCCAAGCCGTCGGCCAGCACCTGCGCCAAAGCACGACACCCCTGCCCCTCACACTTCTAAATCAGGTGAGCTTCGCTGGGCGGGGCGTTTTGTATCAGACGGAGGCAGGACGGCTCTGGGTGGGCCATCCGCAGTGGCTCTCTCGGCGCATACCGGACTTTCCCCAGCCAGAAGGGACAGCCATCGGTATCGTTGGCGAGAGCGGTCCCATCGCGCTCTTCGTGCTGGAAGACCCACCCCGCAAGGCCCTGCTCCCCTTCTTAGAAACGCTGCGGAGAAAGGGGATTCGGACGGTGCTTCTGAGCGGGGACCCTTCTACGGCGCCGCAGCACGTGGGTAAGGCGCTGGGATTTACGGAGATTTATGGCGGCCTCTCTCCCGCCGACAAGGCCGACTGGCTCGCGAAGGCCCGTGCCGAAGGGCACAAAGTCGCCTTCGTCGGTGATGGGCTGAATGACCTGCTGGCTCTACAGGCAGCCGATGTGGGAATAGCCGTGTATCAGAGCGCCGGCGCCGCCGTCCAAAGTGCCGGTATCGCCCTCCTCTCACCCACCGAAGAGGCCCTCCCCGAACTGTACCGCCTCAGCCAAAAGCTCCGCCGCATCATCGCCCAGAATCTCGCCTGGGCCTTCGGGTATAATCTGGTGGCCCTTCCTGCGGCTATGGGGCTGATTCCGGGCGTGGCGGTCTCTCCCGCAGTCAGTGCCCTCCTCATGTCGCTGAGCTCGGTCACCGTCGTGCTCAATAGCCTCCGGCTGCGCAGTTAGGGCGAGAAAAGCAGGGGTTTTTATCAGGGGCGAAATGACCTCCGGGGGGCAGCGCGGTGCAGATGGGTTAGCGGGGGGTATTATCACGCCGAGAGGAGGTTGAACCACCCCAGGCTTAGCGCTACGGCCATGGCTAATCCCATCAGGAGGGCCGCATACAGGAGGTATCGTTGGAGGGGTAGCGACACGGGGGCTGTTTCGTAGCGGTAGAGGGGCCGCAGGGTGAAGGCATTCGCCCAGAAGCGTCCGCCTGTGGCTTCAGTCAGGTATTGCAAGGCCTGGGGAAAGGTGGTGGCGGAGTCCCGACCTATCCAGAGCGCATGGATGGGGATGCCGCGCCGCTCGGCCGCCCGAGCAAGCTCACGCAAATCCGCACTCAGGGGGTTATTGTGGGCGCCATCGCTTACGATGAGGAGGTGGGTGCCGGCCTCTGGGGTAGAGAGGGCCATCTCTAAGGCGTCGGCGAGGTCGGTTCCTTCGCCTAAGTCAAGGACGACAGCCTGGCGCAGGCTCCACCGAAAGGTCTCCCGGTCTGTCGTCAGGGGCAAAAGCCCATAAGCGCCCCGGGCAAAGACGATCAGCCCAAACTTGCTCTGGGCCTGGTGGGCTTCCAGGCTGTCCAGGGCGGCTTCCCAGAGGTGGAGGGCATAGTGGCGCCGCTGCGGCAAAAGGTCGGTATCGCGCATGCTGTGCGAGACATCCCACAGCACCCACACTGCGGGAAGGCGGGGCCGCGTGGCCGAGTAGGTAAGCACCGGCTCCGACAGCGCTAAGAGGATAAAGCCTCCTGTTATCGCAGTGGCCCAGAGGGTTGCCCACGCCTGCCAGGGCCTAATCGAAGTGGGACGAGCAGGTATGTACGTAAAGCGCCACCGCAGGCGCTGCCCCCACCACAAAAGCCCCAGTAGAAGGGGTAGTCCCAGTAGCAGCCAGAGGGGCGCGTCTACGTGGAGGGACATAGGCGGAGGCGGTGGCGGTCGGGCCGACTGGCATAAGGCCTACTCGCCCGAAGAAGGGCATAGACCGTCGCATAAAGCTGCTGGCGATTAGCCGGGGAAAGCGGCTTTTGCAAAAAGCGCTCTTCGTAGAGCGGTGGCAGCACTACTTCAAAAAGGCGCTGGAAAGGGGCTGGGCCACGCAGCAGGGCGGTCTCCCCGGGAAGGAGGCTACCGGGATGAAAATCACAATAGGGCCGCAGCAGCGCAAAGAGCCCCTGGGCAAAGGCAGGAAGGGGCTTTTGACGGTAGCCAGGATACCGGAGAAGGAAAGCCTCCCATCGAAAGCGCCAGTAGAACCGATGGAAAAGCGCTCGCAGCAGCGCCAAGAGAGGCCGATGAAAAAGCACCATCCCCAGCACCAGCGCTAAGAAAATCGGCCAGAAGAGGGACGGGGCCTCCGCGGTGGGGTCAGGGCGGGGGAGCTCGGGAATGGTAAAGTCGGCCTTGGGGTAACCGGTATCGGGTA
>JAPYWM010000119.1 GCA_028276345.1 Sphingobacterium sp. | reverse complement strand
GCAGCCATCTGCTGACCCAGGGTAGCGTCCCCGACGACCAGACTAAATGTGCCTTCCGGGACCTGGTAAGCTTCCATGACTTGCCGTACAAGCGAAAAGATAGATAGGGCACTAAGCGGGGCTTTTTCACTGGGCTTCCACAGGACAGCATCGCCGCATACGGCGGCAATCAGCGCGTTCCAGCTCCAGACCGCTACCGGGAAGTTGAAGCTCGTGATGAGCCCTACCACGCCTAAGGGGTGCCACTGTTCGTAGAGACGGTGATGCGGCCGTTCCGAAGCGATAGTGAGCCCATAAAGCTGCCGAGAGAGCCCCACTGCAAAGTCCGCCATGTCAATCACCTCCTGCACTTCACCCAGAGCCTCCTGGTAGGTTTTGCCCATTTCGTAACTCATGACTTTAGCGAGGGCTTCCTTATGCTGGCGCACCAAGTCCCCAAAAGCCCGAACTACCTCCCCCCGCTTAGGCGCAGGAATCGTCCGCCAGACTTTGAAGGCTTCTACAGCTTTTTCTGCGACTTTTTCATAGGTCGCGGGGGATATGTGCTGCACGGTGGGGAGGGCTGTACCATCTGCGGGGGAATAGCGCACAGGGTAGGTCCCTTCCGCATCGGTGTAAACTTCACGACCGGTGGTAGCGCCGGGATTCTTATCCCCGAGGCCGAAAGGTTTCAGTAAGTCGAGCATGCTGACGCTTGCTGTAAAGGCGCTCATGGCACTACAAAGGTAAGGGGATTTTGGGGTGGGGGCGTGTGGGGTTTATAGGTGCCAGTAAGCTTTGAGCCATTCCAGGAAAGCCGGCACGCCTTCGCCGGTTTTCGCCGAGACCCAGCCCCAGTATAATGGCTCAGGAAAGGCCTGGATTAAGAGTTTTTGCTGATGATAGCGCTCCTTCTGCGAAAGGGAATCTACTTTATTGGCGAGTATGACGAAGGGGAAGTTATGACTACCCAGCCAGGCTACCCATATCTGGTCAAGCTTCTGAGGAGGAATGCGGCTGTCTATGAGGACGCAGGTGAGGGGCGCCTCCGCTTTGAGGAAGTGCTCTGTGTTTTTCAGCCAGAGGAGGCGTTTTTTTTGGTCTACTTGGGCGTAGCCGTAGCCGGGCAGGTCTGCCCATAGCCACCCCTCCTGAGCAGGGTAGAGCTGAATCTGGCGCGTGCAGCCGGGTTTTTGGCTGACGCGGGCTACAGGCCTCCCCAGCAGGCGATTGAGTAAAGAGGACTTGCCTACGTTGGACCGGCCTGAGAGGGCGACGATAGGCTTTTTTTCAAGGATGGGTCGCATGGCTGCTATACCGCTCCCCCGCCCGAATGTACAGACAAAACCGATTAGCCGGCGGATAAGGGAGGCAAATGAATTTGGGATTGTAAGCGCAGTAGGGGAAGTACGCCCGGTTGAAGTCAATAATTGCGGAGTCGCCTTTCACGAGAAGGGGCACATAGCGGCCCCCCTCGTAGGTTTCACCGGCAGCGGCGGTAGAGTCCCAGAAGGCCACATAGGGGTTTTCGCCTCGGCTATCGCCATAGACGGTGAGGATAGCGGGGCCTTGGCAGCTATCTAAGGTGGGGAGGTTCAGGTGTAGCCTGCCGACTACTGGCAGGAGGGAGTTAGGGTCACGTTCGTAGCGGCCCCGCCTGCACCATTCTGCTTGGGATGGATAGTAGGCCAGCCCCGAAAACATCTCTCGCCGCTCCGGGGGGATGGGCGAGTTAGGCGCTATCCGAAAAAGGCTGTCCTTAATCTGGCGCTCTCGCTGCAGGGTGGCTAAGTACAGACTTTCTGCTTCACAGGAGATCGGTTGAGTCTGATGCGGGCGCTCTCTGCTCGGCCACCATAAGACCCCAATCAGCACCAGGGCGATGAGCACGGCCAGCCCCTGCCATGAGAGAAAAGGCCGCATACTTAGTCTAACTGCAGCTTTTCCATCAGGCGTAAGAGCGGCTTTGTATAGAGCATGGTGTAGAAGTGGAGATTTTTCACACCGTGATTGAGAAGGTCCATCGCCTGGTGGTAAGCCCACTCTATGCCGATAGCTTGGACTTCGGTATCGTTTTTGGCCTGCAAAACGGCTTCAGCAAGAGGCTCCGGGATGGTGATATGAAAAACCTTCGGGAGGTTGTAGAGATGGTCGCGTTTTGTGAGGATTTTGAGGCCGGGGATAATCGGGATAGTGATACCCAGCTCGCGCGCTTTGGCTAAGAATTCGTAGTAGTAGCGGTTGTCGAAGAAGAGTTGAGTAATAGCGTAGCCGGCGCCCGCATCCTGTTTCCGTTTGAGGTTGAGGAGGTCAAAGTGGAGATTGGGCGCTTGGTAATGCTTTTCCGGATAAGCGGCTACCCCCACGCAGAAGTTTGTCGGTTCGGCATCGGTGAGTTCGTCCAGGTAGATGCCCCGGTTCATGCCCATGATTTGTTCCACGAGCTCTACGGCGTAGAGGTTGACGGTGCGGTCGGGACGGGGAGGACGGGCGTATTTTTCTTCGCCTTGGAGGGCGAGGACGTTTTCCACGCCGAGGTAGTGCAGTTCTATGAGGGCGTCTTCGGTCTCTTCCCGGGTGAAGCCATGGCAGAGGAGGTGCGGTACGGGTTCAATGCCGTATTTGTACTTGATGATGGCCGCTAAGCCGAACGTTCCTGGGCTACGACGGCGCACCCGCCGCCGATACGTCCCGTCAGGTTGCTCCTGCCAGATGACCTCTGCGGCATGGGAAGTGATGTTGATATAGCGTGGCCGATAGGGTAATAGGCTCTCCACCGCCTGGTGGAAGGCTTCGACCCGCCCGCCACGGCGGGGGGGAATAATCTCCACGCTTATAAAAGGTCCCGCTTCCCGTTCAATGATCTCTCGGACGTGCACGCTCCAAATTTCGCCAGATTTCCGCAAAGTAGGCTCTGGCCGTCCGCTCCAAAAAGTCGGTTTCCTCTTCCGAGTCCTGATAGGGCAGGGGCTGGATAAGCTCATACTGGGGCCACCCTTCCGCATCCGTACCTTGCCGCACGGCATAACTCCGCCATTCCAAGAGTCGCCACACCCCCAGCATAATCAGGTCCTGTTTAATGACTTTCTCCGCTCCCTCGGGCCAGTATCCCAGGGCATCCACGCCGATCATGAGGAGCATGCCGTCCAGTTTTGGCGCTACGCCATACCGCTGGCGAAAAGCTTCTTCAAAGTCAACCTCTCCCATGGGGGGGTAGGGGCATTTAGAAAACCCGTTTCGCGGGGGCGATAGGCTATTTAGGCTTTTTCGTAGGTGCCGAATATACGGTCCCAGAGCGTGGTAGTTACGCCGAAGCGCTTTTCGGGTGTGCGGTAGTGGTGGAGGTAGTGGTTTTGCCAGAGGCTTTTTAGAAGCGGGTGCGGCGGCTGCGGGTACTTATGGATGGCGTAATGGGTGTACTCATACAGCAGATACCCCAGCCCAAAGCCTGCGAAGAAAGGCCATACCAGACTCCACCCCCAGACGAGATAAAAGAGCGCCCACAGCACTACGGCGATGGGGAAGGTCACGAAAGGCGAGGCGGTTACGAAGCGCAGGTCGTTCGGGATGTCGTGGTGAGCGCCATGAATGAAGTTATGCCATCGCTGGATCCAGGGCGAGTCTTCTACATAGTGCAGGATAAATCGGTGCAGCACATACTCTGCAAGCGTCCAGGTGAAAGCCCCGCCTACAAAGAGCAGGGCCGCTTGCCAGAGCGGTACCTGCAGCCTAATGAGGGCGTACCAGAGTCCTGCCACGATGATCGCCCCGTAAAAGGCCCATGCGATATGGGTATTAGTCGCTCGGTACCGGCTCAGCCACTCCCACGGCTGCCGGAAAAACAGTTGTGGATAGGTGAAAGCGTTGCGACGCGGTTTGCCAGCCATGAGGCAAATATACAACTTTCTCCGGATAGACAACTCCCCCGGTGTAAGGGTGGAAGGAGGGGCCAGAGAAAAGGGAGCCCTCAACTCTGATTGAAAATCGTTACTTTTGCCACATGGCAAGTGTCCAAGTCGTAACCCGGGGTGGGGCCTTCCTCATTCAGGAGACCCCGATCGAAGCCGTATTCATCCCGGAAGAGTGGAATGACGAGCAAAAGCAGCTGGCCAAGTTGTGCGAAGACTTCTTGGAAAAAGAGATTTATCCCCGTCTGGATGAGATGGACTATGGGGATCCGACGAAAGTGATGCCAGAGCTTCTCCGGAAAGCGGCGGAGCTGGGCTTTCTCGGGCTTACCGTGCCTGAAGCGTATGGCGGGCTCGGAATGGACTTTTTGACGGGGATGCTCTTCACGGAGAAAATGGGGCCTTCGCATTCCTTTGCTGTGGCATTACTCGCCCATACGGGGATTGGGACGCTCCCGATATTGTACTTTGGGACGCCGGAGCAGAAGCAAAAGTACCTCCCTAAGCTCGTTACGGGTGAGCTTTTCTCGGCATACTGTCTGACGGAGCCAGGATCGGGTTCGGATGCCTTAGGGGCTCGCAGCAAGGCTGTACTCTCCCCCGATGGCAAGCATTACATACTCAATGGCCAGAAGATGTGGATAACCAACGGCGGCTTCGCCGATCTTTTTACGGTTTTTGCGAAGATTGACGGAGAAAAGTTTACGGCATTTTTAGTAGAGCGAAACTTTCCGGGCGTTTCTGTCGGTGCCGAAGAAAAGAAAATGGGCATCAAAGGTTCATCTACCCGGCAGGTCTTTTTCCAAGACACACCCGTGCCCGTAGAAAATGTCCTGGGCGAAATCGGCAAAGGCCACG
>JAPYWM010000118.1 GCA_028276345.1 Sphingobacterium sp. | reverse complement strand
TGCGGCGCAGACGCTGGAAGTTTTGCCATTGGCGGCGCACTTCGGCCTGGCGCTTCGCGGAGGGGGCTTTGGCTACGATCTCTACTTCGGGCAGCACCGCAATCGGGATACTATCTGGCCCCATAAGGAGACGTATCCCCTGCGCCTGCCCCACCGAAAGAAGTATGCAAATTTTTCCTACCTTTGTGTAAATATGGCACTGGCGCATACCCGCATTTACGGCCAAGATAGCCCCCTGCCACACCCCCCAGAAGGCCGCCGCTATACGGCCTATGTGGAGACCTACGGCTGCCAGATGAACTTTGCCGACAGCGAACTGGTAGCGGGCCTGCTCCATCAGGAAGGATATAGTTTTACAACCCGACCAGAAGAGGCTGACCTGATTCTGATCAATACCTGTGCCATTCGCGAGCACGCGGAAGAGAAAATCTGGCAGCGCCTAAGGTACTTAGAAAGCCTCAAAACTGCGCGTCCGCACCTGATGGTGGGGGTGATCGGATGTATGGCGGAGCGGCTGCGGCAGCGGCTTTTTGAAGAAAGCCCCGTCGTAGACCTCGTCATGGGGCCAGACTCGTATCGGCACCTCCCTCACCTTATCCGCCAGGTAGAAAGTGGCACGAAAGCCATCCACACCCTCCTCTCCCGGGAAGAAACCTACGCCGACCTGGCACCCCTCCGCCTCGCCCCCAATAAAGTCAGCGCCTACCTCTCCATCATGCGCGGGTGCAATAACATGTGTACCTTTTGCATTGTGCCCTTTACACGGGGACGAGAACGCAGCCGACCCCACCAGTCCATTATCCAGGAAGCCATCCAACTCGCCGAGGCCGGCTACAAAGAAATCACCCTCCTCGGCCAAAATGTAGACTCTTATAATGATAACGGCCTCCGGTTCGCGCAGCTTTTGCGCTTAGTGGCCGAAGCCGTGCCCGACGTCTGGATTCGCTTCGCTACCTCCCACCCTAAGGACATGCTCGATGAAGTCCTCGAAACCATCGCTGCCTATCCCAACCTCTCGCCTTACATTCACCTCCCCATCCAGTCCGGGAGCAATCGCATCCTTGCCCGCATGAATCGGGGCTATACCGTAGAGTGGTACTTGGAGCGGATCGCCGCAATCCGGCGTTATCTGCCGAATCCAGTGATTTCTACGGATGTTATTGTTGGCTTTTGTGGCGAGACAGAGGAGGATTTTCAGGAGACACTTGCGGCCATGCGGGCGGCAGCGTTTGATAACGGCTATTACTTTATGTATTCGGAGCGGCCGGGGACGTTAGCAGCTCGCCGCTATCAGGATGACATCCCGCCCGAGGTGAAAAAAGAAAGGCTGGAGAAAGTCATCGCCCTGGCCCAGCAGCTCAGCTTAGAAAGCAATCGTCGGGAGATTGGCCGGGTGCATCCCGTGCTGCTGGAAAAAGTCTCACGCCGCGCTTCGGAAGACCTCTCTGGGCGCACTTTCCATGGAAAGGCGGTAGTGGTGCGAGGCATTGCCCACACGCATCAGCCCGGTGATAGGGTTCTCGCCCGTATCATAGACGCTACGTCGGCCACCCTTATCGCAGAAGCCGTTGATGCGTCCGCTGTCGGAGTCGATTGAGCAGGTTGCTCGGCGGTTTCGGATTATTGGGCGGGATCCCCGGCTGATGTATGCGTTGGAGGTGGCTGTTCAGGTGGCGCCCACAGACGTGCCGGTGCTGATTGTAGGGGAGAGTGGGGTGGGGAAGGAAGTCTTTGCGCATGTGATTCATTATTATAGCCCGCGGCGGGAGGGACCCCTGCTGGCCATCAACTGCGGGGCGATTCCAGAAGGGACGATAGACTCCGAGCTATTCGGGCATGAGAAGGGCGCTTTCACTTCAGCCGTGGAGACCCGGAAGGGCCTCTTTGAGGTCGCCAATGGCGGTACGCTCTTTTTGGATGAGATTGGCGAGATGCCCCTCAGTACGCAGGCTCGCCTTTTGCGGGTACTCGAAACAGGCGAGTATTACCGGGTCGGCAGTAGTCAGGTGCGTAAAACCGACGTACGCGTGGTGGCTGCCACCCATCGCGACCTGCTGGAACTGAGCCGGGAAAACCGCTTCCGTGAAGACCTGTACTACCGGCTCAATACCATCACCATCTCTATACCGCCCCTGCGCGAGCGGGGGGAGGATATCCTGCTTCTTTTAGACTTTTTTCTTGACGAGACCAGCAAAAAGTATCGTTTGCCCTCCGTAGAGCTGACGATGGATGCCGAGCGGTATCTCTTAGATTACTATTGGCCTGGCAACGTCCGGGAGCTGAAACATTTTGCAGAAAGGCTGGTTATTTTGCATGGTGGGAAGACGGTGGATGCCACTATGCTGGAAAAGCTTTTGCCGCCGCGCTCGGCCCGGATGCCGGTTTTGTATCAGCCGTCTGTACGGGGTGGCGATGGCGTACCGCCTCCCCCGCCGCCCGATAAAGACCAGTTTGCCCTACTTTATCACAAGGTGGAGCGGATAGAAGAGGAGGTTTTACGGCTGCGGGAAATGGTACAAATGCTTGGACAGCGTCTCAGTACGGCAGCGCCTTCGCCCGCCTTGGCCTTACCTGCCGCCGCTACGCCCCCCTTCGGCCCAGATAGCCCCACTGACTTCTCTCTGGAAAACGCCGAAAAGCGCCTCATCACCGAAGCCCTCAAACGCTTTCAGGGTAACCGCAAAAAAGCTGCCCAGGCCTTAGGCATCTCCGAACGAACCCTCTACCGAAAAATAGACCTTTATGGCCTGCATCATCTATAAAGACTTTCCTACGTGGGCAGGGCAGCCCGCATCCCCCGGTTCTTTAGCGAGATGTAATCGTATTCCCGCAGCCAAGGGCTTTTTGGGTGGGCTCCGAAGGAGGGGGTACTGGGTTCTTTTCCTGGCGGTGGTGGGCAGCGGTTGTGCGTATTCGTTTCGAGGAGGGGCGCTGCCGCCAGAGGTGCGCACTATTCAGATAGAGGCCTTCCCGAATGAGGCCGAGGTGGTCATCCCTACCCTCTCGCAGACCTTCACGGAAGCTATCCGGCAGAAGTTCATCACGCAGACGCCACTCTCTTTGACGCGAAGTGGAGGCGACCTGGTTTTGCGGGGACGGATTACGGAGTACCGGGTGGCGCCCGTGGCTATCCAGGGGGGGCAGCAGGCCGCGCAAAATCGCTTAAGTATTACCATCTTTGTGGAGTGTCAAAGCACGCGCTTTCCCGAGCTAAGCTGGCAGCAAAGCTTTATGAACTTTATAGACTTCCCCGCGACAGCCAATGTAGGGCAGGTGCAAGAGGCCCTTATTCAGGAGCTAGCCGAGCGGCTGGCGCAGGATATTGTGAACAAAACCTTATCCAACTGGTGATATGAACTGGATAGAGCTTTTCCGTCAGATGAAGGCCGGGCTGAGTGTAGACCATTCGGTGCGAGAAGAGGCCGAGAAAGCCTTGGGGAAGTATCCGTTTTTTGCGATGGCGCGGATGATGGTGGCGAAGGCCGCCACGAAGGAAGGAGACCCTCGGGCGCAGGGCCTCCGGTTCTTGGCGGCCTTGTATGCGCCGCATCGGCAGTATTATGCGTTCTTCATAGGGGATCGGGTTCGGCCGATGGTGGCGCCGCCGCCGCGCGTAGGCGGACAAGAGGGCGAGGCCCCACGTCAGACCCATTCCAAGCAGGAGGACCCCCCATCCAGTAGTGACGAGCCTGGCCCTGCCCAAGCCATGCCCTTCTCTCCAGCGTATCTACCCCGGCTTCAAGGTCAGCTCAGAGCGCGGCTTCACCTGTACCGGGGACTTTCGCAGCGTTTGCGGCAGGCTATTCGTCTGCCGCCCTTGCCACCTCCAGCCATATTAGCTAATGAACCATCTGCGCAGATACCGGTTTCGCCCAAGCCGGCTCCCCACCCTGCTGAATCCGAATTAAGCATTACTGCCGAGCCTATATCTTCTCTGCCTCCTGAGGTAGAGCTATCCCCTGTGCCGCATCGCCTTTCTCCCTTTTTGCTGACGCTGCAGTTTGAGCTTTCTGACAAGCCACCGACTCCTAAAGCGGATGCTACGCCAGCGGCTTCGGAAGAAGGCGCCTTGGCAGCGTCTCCGCCTCTTTCAGAGGCATCTGAGGCGGCCACAGCACCCGCCGCGGTAGAGCCGAGCGAGTCCGAGGCTGCCCCCGTTTCAGGGGAGGCCCGGCCCGAACCTATTTCCGCCTTTACCCGGCCGTATGTACCTTTAGAGAATCCCGAGGCGCCCGTCTCCCCCTCTGCGTCGGCTTCGCAAACCCCGGCCGAGCCAACTGCGCCCGAACCTATTTCGGCCTTTACGAGGCCGTATACCCCCCTAGAGAATCCCGAGGCGCCCGTCTCCCCCTCTGCGTCGGCTTCGCAAACCCCGGCTGAGCCAACTGCGCCCGAACCTATTTCGGCCTTTACGAGGCCGTATACCCCCCTGGAGAATCCCGAGGCGCCCGTGGCGCCCTCTAAGGTCCAGCCGCCTACGCAGGAGCAGTCAGGGCGGGAGTTACCGCCCGGGATCTTTCACAGTGAGCATCCTATCCGGCTCATCACATTACCAGAGTTTGATCCGGAGGCCTCCATTCACCTCAAAGTTCCAGAACCGGGTCCTGCCCCCTCTGAGGAGCCAGTACAATCGGTTACGCCTTCGGCACCTACGCCTTTAGGGTCGGTGGCATCTTCGCCGGAGGAGGCCACGCATGGGGCGCCTATGTTGCCGCCTGCTTGGCAGTCTTTTCTGAGCGAGATAGAACGGCCGTTATCGCAGGTGGCGCAGGAGGCTCTGCCCCAGACCCCCCACACACTGGAAAAGCTCCGCCAGGCGTTTATTCGGTACCTT
>JAPYWM010000117.1 GCA_028276345.1 Sphingobacterium sp. | reverse complement strand
AACACCGTCGCTGTGGACCTGGAAGTGCCAGCAGGTGCCTACCTCCTGCAAGCGCAGTCTCCGTATGGAGCGGCGACCTTCTGGGTCAACGTCGTGAAGTAAGCTTCTCAGCTTACCGCGCTCAGGCGGCGAAGGAGCTATCCTTCGCCGCCTTCTTTTTTGGTGTGGTACCTTTGGGCCGTGCGGCGCGTGCATATCATTGCCATAGGGGGTAGCGTCATGCATGCCCTGGCTATCGCCCTCCAAAAGCAAGGTTATCGGGTCAGCGGCTCGGACGACCGCATAGAGGACCCCGCCCGCCAGCGCCTACAAGAGGCGGGGTTACTACCAGAAGCGCCAGGCTGGAACCCCGACCGCATCACCCCTGACATAGACCTCGTCATCGTAGGGCGTCATGCCCTCCCCGACAACCCCGAACTGCAAAAAACCCAGGCCCTCGGCCTCCCCATCACCGATATGCCTACCTTTATCGCTGAAGCCAGCCGCGCGAAACACCGCATCACCATCATCGGCAGCCACGGTAAAACCACCACTACTGCACTGCTGCTATATGCCTTCCAGCAGCTTCATCTGCCTACGGACTGGCTCTTAGGCGCTCCTCCCCGCTCCGACCTACCCACCCTCTCCCTTTCTAATGCCCCCACCATCATCCTCGAAGGCGACGAATACCCCGCCTCCGCCTGGAACCTCCAGCCCAAAGCCGCTGTCTATAAGCCCCACTGGCTCCTCTTTACCGGGATGGCCTGGGACCACGCCAATGTGTATCCCACGCCCGAAAGCTATGAGGCGGCCTTTGCGCTGCTTTTAGACCAGCTCCCTAAGGGGGGGCTGTGCGTCTACAATGAGACCGACCTCGCCGTCCGTCGTCTGGTGGAAAAGCACCTACGACCCGGCTGGCACTACCTCAGACCCTACGGGATGCTCCCCTACTTCATCAAGCAGGGCACCTGGTACGTGCGAGTGGGCCGCCGCATCACGCCCGTGCGCTTCTGGGGCCGCCATAACGTCCTCAATGCCGCCGCCGTCTGGAAACTCCTCCAAGAATTCTGGGTAGAGGATGAAACCTTCGCCCAGATCCTCAGCACGTTTTCCCTGCCCGCAGGCCGCCAAACTATCTGGTACCAGTCACCCGAGCTTGTCGTCATACGAGACTTTGCACACGCCCCCAGTAAAGTCCAGGCTACACTTTCGGCCATACGGGAGACCTTCCCTCAGCACCGCATCCTGGCCGTACTGGAACTGCACACATACAGTAGCTTTTTACCGGCTTTTCTGAAAAATTATCGGGCAGCGCTGCGTACAGCCCATGAGCGGTGGTTTTATGTGGAGCCAACTTTGCGACAGAGTCGAGGGATCCAGGGTCTGGAAACCCTCCAGAGTGCCCTTCCCCTCCGCCGAAGTAGGTGGTTTGAGGATAAAGCGGCCCTGGTAGCGGCTCTACAGGCCCGCTTGAAACAGGGGCCGCTCGTCGTAGTCCTCATGAGCTCGGGAACCTTCTCAGGCCTAAAACCCGAAGAGCTGGGCCTCGAGGGCCTGAGCAGATAGATCAGTCTGGGTTCGCAGCGTCGTAGAGAGAGGTAGCCTGTACCTCGCCCGTCAGGTAAAAGAACGCCGGGGAGTTGACGGCATTGCTGAGGATAGTGAAGGACTTGCGCTGACGGCCAATCTTACCGGCCGTATTGAAGCTCACCTGCACCGGCAAACTATCTCCCGGCGCCACATCCCGCCGCTCCCATGCGGTGACCGAGCAGCTACAACTGGGCTTGATTTCCTGAATCACGAGGGGCTTCGTCCCTTCGTTACGAATCACGAAGCGGCTTTTGACCAACGTACCCTGGGTGACGGTACCGAAGTTATACTCCTCGGGCACCACACGCACTCGGGCCTCCTGCGCCAGGAGCCAAGAAATACAGTAAAGGAGGAAGAGACGGGCCACAATGGGGCAAAAGTAGCAAAAACCACACCAGCACGAGGCCCTCGGAAAAGAAGCGAAAAGTGAGAAAAGCGCTCCCTATCTCAGGCGAGGGGGAAGATAAGCCCAGACAGCTTTACGCTGTAGCCAGTAGCCTGTACCGAAGCCCTCTCAAAACCGTATTAGCTCTACCCGCTCGTTCCCCACCTTATCCCGTACTGTCACCCGAAACATACGCCCAGCCCGCCTCGGCAGGTACAACCGATGCTGCGGCACATAATACTCCGGAAAAAGGCGGGATGATGCAGCTGCCCCCTGTGCTACGACTTCTACCCGCAGCGAATAGGGGTCTACGCCGCTGCCAAAGTCAGTGATTTCAACCAGATAGAAGGGCCCCTGGGGGCGCAGCGGCCGAAGGCCAGGCGATAGCGTATCCACGATTACAGCGTACCTGCCCCACCGGCGCACGGGGATTCTCAGGATAAAGCCCTGCCACCGATAGCCTGACACGGCATCCCAGCCTCCTTGGCGGCCTCGATAAATGGGCACGCTCCGACGAAGATGCGCAAGGGGAAAATCAGACGAGAGATCCCACAGCAGCAGCGCGGGCGCTCGGAGCGGTACCCCAGCATTGCCCAAGTGGAGTACGTTGCCCCAGGGGGTTTCTTCCCAGAAGGCCCGCACATACACCGTATCCAGGAGGCTCTCCGGGAAAACTACCAGCCGACAGCCTCGCCCCAGCGATACCTCGGTGGCATGCCCGGGATACAACACGGCTACCACCTGTGTCTCCTGCGTATCACGTGCAGCTACCAGGCGCACCGGATGCCGTCCCCTTAGGCGCACCGGATGCGTAGGCGAAACGTACTCCCGGCTCCCATCGGCAAAAACCACCTCGTAGCTTTTCCGGGCAAGGAGAAGGCCTCCTTCTATACTCCACACCCTGGCGGGGTCCAGCGGTAGGCGTGCTATGGTCTCTCTCTCCGCTTCCCCTCGCAGGACAAACGACACCACCGCTACATTCCCCGAAAAATCTCGGGCTACCACTTCATAGCCCCGAACCTCCCCCGCTCGAAGCTGAATCACCCCCTCTCCCCGCGTCCATGGTAGAACCGGCCCTACCTTATAGAGCCTTTCCACACCCACCCGGTAAATCTGATTGTACGGTTCATCCACATGCCAGGGGATGAAGCGCCGCCAATCATACGAGAGGGTATCCCACTGCACCCGATAGAGCGTGTCGCCTTTTTCTGTACGCAGCACGACTTCGGCCACGCCGGTCCAAGCCCGACTCCAGCCCATCCGATCCCCGACTGTATAAACTACCCCAACTGCGCCAGCGATGGAAAGGGTATCCCGTACTCGATACAGGCGGTGGGTTTGGGAGCAGGTAGTCTGGGATAAGCGGAGGAACCGATAGCCCCCTTGGCCGGCCACGGCGCTTTTCTCGGTGAGCGGCACAAGCCCCACCCGGATAAACACCGGCGGGATAGAGTCCGTCAGGCCCAGGTAAGCATAAGGCGGCAGGGTTTCATCCTGGCGTGTGCGCACTTCAAGGTGTAGATGTGGCCCAAAGGAGTAGCCTGAATTGCCCACCCAACCAATCGTATCCCCAGCTTTGACAGGCCACTGCTCCGGCCTCATAAACACCTCCACCTCAAAGCGCCCCTGCCGCATCTGCTCCGCTAAAACTACCTCCTCCCCCTTCGGCGCGAAGTGCGAGAGATGCCCATAAACCGTACGCAGGCCATTCGGATGCTGGATGTAGAGGACCTTCCCATAGCCGGTATGGCTGACCCGAATCCGATACACATAGCCATCCCCAGCGGATAGGGCAGGCACTTGGCCAATTTTCTCGCCGACACCAAAGTCTATCCCAAGGTGCACGACGGTACCCCTCAGTTCGCCGTAGCTACCTGTCACCACGGGCGGCCCCGGCAAGGGCAGTCGGAATATCTGGAGTAGCACCAGCCCAATCACCGCAGCCGAAACCGGATCGTTACCGTGACGCGCTGAACCTGATTACCGGAGATGGGGCTAAACCGCCATTGCAGAATCGCTTCTTCGCCGGCGCGTTTGAGCTCAGGGGCAGCGCCTGTGGTCAGCGCCCGTACCCGTTCTACCCGCCCATCCGGCAAAATGTATAGCTCATACTTGATGCGGCCTTCCTTCTGCACAGTATAGCGCGGCAGTACGTACTCGAGGAGCTTGCGGTTTTGCAGGCCTTCTTCGCCTTCGCCAAACTCAAACATGCCCGCGCCTATTTCGCCTTCGCCGGTGTCCGTGGTTTGGCCCTGGCCTTGGGTGAAGCGCTCCACCTCTTCGTCCTCCTCGGTTTCGGTGGGTTGAGGGGTAGGATTAGGGGCGGGGCTTTTAGGCGTAGGGGCTTTTACAGGGGCAGGCTCGGGTGAGGTAAGCACAGGCTCTTCGGCGGGAGGGGTGACACTGGTGCGTACTTGGGCAGGCGCACTCCCCCCCGATGGCAGCCCCTGCCCAAAATCAAACTGTCCCACCACAACATAGGGATTTTCATCCTCGGGCGGGATCGTCCCCCGAAATATCACCCAGATATACGCAATGACGGATAGGATGCCCAGGAGAAGGGCTGTAATGAAGAGACTAATGCGGCGAGCTTTTCGCTCATCGGTGTCGTAGGCGGTGGGGGTCATCGGCGGCGGGTAGCAATGACGACGTGGCCGCGGTTTTCGGCAATGGGCGAGAGCGCGTAGGCCAGCTCCTGCATGGTAACGGCTTCATCTGCGCGTATGGTGATGGTACGCGTCGTCGGATCCTGCCCAGCTCCCTGCAAGGCTTTACGCACAAGCGCTGGCAAAGCCTCCTTGGAAATACGCTGGTTGTCCCAGTACCACTCGCCCTTAGCGGTGATGGTGATGCTGTGGGGGCCCTTCGTGGGCTGCTGCGAAGCGCTCTGCGGCAATTGCA
>JAPYWM010000116.1 GCA_028276345.1 Sphingobacterium sp. | reverse complement strand
TCCTGCGACAATCCCCACAGGACGTAAGATTGGTCCTTAGTGAGGTCCCGCGCCCGCCGGATGAAATAGCGCCCATCCGCCTCCCCAATCCGGGCATAATGACCCGTCGCCATCTTATCGCAGTGAAGCTGCCGAGCTTTGGTAAAGAGTACATCCCACTTGATGTACGTATTACACAAAATGCAGGGATTGGGCGTAAGGCCGCTTAGATAAGAGTCTACAAAGTGGTCGATAACCTTTTCCCCGAAGGTCTCCCGCAAATCCACCACATAATGGGGGAATCCATAGCGTACGGCTACGCTGCGCGCATCGTTGATGTCGTCCAGGTTGCAGCAGCCGGTGTTGCGACGGGAGGGGAGGTCGGTCGTATCGTAAGACCAGGTTTTCATGGTCATGCCGATCACGTCGTGGCCGGCCTGGGCCAGAAGTGCCGCCGTCACACTGCTATCTACCCCCCCACTCATGGCAACGAGCACCCGCATGTCATCAAAATAACACAATTCCGTTTGCCACTCAGGCGGCTTTATCAGCTACTCGGGCGGCTTTTTGAACCCCTCAGCCAAAAGCCCTTGGTGGGCGAAGAGGGGGGCCTGTACCTTTGTCTTAGATAAGCGCCCAGTCCGCAAAGTAGCGGAAGCAGCAAGCCCAGGCGGTTGAGCTCCCTTCGGGTTGAGCTCCCGCCTGTTTTCTTTTAGGTAGGCAGGTGACCAGATAAAATCCCGCTCCCAGGTAGAGAATATCCTACCTTTGCCCAGTGGCTGAAAACGCCGACCTTAAAAAAGCCCGCCGACGCCGCTGGTGGCGCGAACTGATCCTCATCCTTGGCGCTATCCTCCTGGTGCGAACCTTCTTCTTAGAGGTCATGCTCATCCCTACCAGCTCGATGGAGCGAACCCTCCTCGCCTGGGACCTCGTCGTTGTCAGCAAACTTCCTTACGGCCTGCGGCTCCCTCGGGTACCGCTTTGCATCCCCTTCATGCACAATAAAATCTTTTTCACCAGCATCCCCGCTTACCTGGACTGGATTGTGCTGCCATATAAGCGCCTGCCGGGCTGGAAGGCGATTCAGCGGGGGGATATCTTGGTTTTCAACTACCCGGCCGACGACATCATGCCGAATGACCCGCAGCTTGGCCCCGTCTACATTCCTAACCTCAAAGAAAACTACGTAAAACGGTGTGTAGCGGTAGCCGGGGATACAGTAACTGTGCGCGCCGGCCAGGTGTATATCAATAGCCAGCCGGCCTTTGAGCCCCGATATGTGCAGTATCGCTATTACCTGCGCATGAAAGAGCCGCTTACCGAGCGGGTGCTTGCGCCCTTTGGGTTTCGGCCGGAAGGCAGCGCTAACTTCAACTGGCAGCGCCTCTCCACCAATGAGGCCTACCTGTATACGCCGCCGCTCGTGATAGAAGCCATTCAGAAGGTCTATGCCAGCGGGATAGACACCCTCTACCGAGCTGTTTTTCCGGATACCTTTCAGATGCCGCAAATGTATCCCCAGCATCCGTCGGCCTTCCCCTGGAACTTAGACCACTGGGGGCCTTTTTACCTCCCCCGGCGAGGCGATACCATCACGCTTTCCCCGCAAAACCTCCTCCTCTACCGCCGCCTCATCGAGGCCTACGAAGGCCACACCGTTACCGACACCAACGGCCAGGTCTACATTGATGGCGAACCGCGACAGATTTACGTCTTTGAGATGAACTACTACTTCGTCATGGGGGACAATCGCTACAACTCCTTTGATGGGCGTTTTTGGGGGCCGGTTCCGGAGGACCACGTCGTGGGCAAGCCCTTAGGGATCGTTTTATCTATTGAAAACTTCCGGCCACGATGGGACAGGTTTCTACGAGCCGTTCAGTAGAGGCGCTTCTATCTGAGCTTTTTCCGCCGGGGGAGGCGGAAAGGCTTGTAAAGCTTCTCGGGCGTCAGCCCACCCTCACGGAAGTGTGGCTGTTTCATGCCCTTTGGAGCGAGCATTGTAGCTATAAGAGTTCGCTGGTGCATCTACGGCGCTTGCCGCGGGAGAAGCGGGCCGGTGAAGAAAATGCTGGCCTACTGGATATTGGCCAGGGGTGGGCGGTAGCCTTCAAGGTGGAGTCCCACAATCATCCCAGTGCGGTGGAGCCGTATCAGGGTGCTGCGACGGGGGTGGGGGGGATTCACCGGGATATTATGGCTGTGGGGGCCCGGCCTATTGCTGCGCTCAATTCCCTGCGCTTTGGATGGCCGGTAGATGCGGAGACTCGGCGACTCTTGCAGGGCGTAGTGCGGGGGATCGGGGACTATGGGAATGCCTTCGGGGTGCCAACGGTGGGCGGAGAGGTCTACTTTGCGTCTGAATATACGGGCAAGCCCCTCGTCAATGCTATGAGTGTGGGGATTGTACGGGTGGAGAAGGTCGTTTCAGCTCGGGCCAGTCGGGCGGGCCAGAAGGTCTATTACCTCGGTGCACCCACAGGACCAGATGGGATTGGCGGGGCGGCTTTCGCCTCCGAAACCCTGGAAGGGGATGCCCGGGAAAACCTCCCCGCTATTCAGGTGGGGGACCCCTTCCGACAAAAGGTGCTTCTCGAAGCCCTCCTGGAAATGATAGAGGCGGGGCTGATTGCCGGGATGCAGGATATGGGGGCCGCAGGCCTTGCCAGCGCCACCGCCGAAACCGCCGCCCGCGGCCAAAAAGGCATGCGCATCTACCTGGATCGCGTCCCCCTCCGAGGCCACCTAACGGAACCCTACCAGCTCCTCCTGTCGGAGTCGCAGGAGCGCATGCTCCTCCTCATAGACCCCGAAAAAGCCCCTGCCATAGAGGCCATCGCCCGCAAATGGGAGCTCCCCTGCGTGGAAATCGGCGAGGTGACGGCGGAGCCGGTCCTTACCTACCTGTGGAGAGGGGAGGTGGTGGCGCAGTTAGACCCTCGCCTGCTCTCAGCGGGGGAAGGGGCGCCCACGTACGACTGGCCCCGAAAAGAACCCCCTTATCGCGTGCGGCAGGCGGCCTTTAGCATAGAGCAGACGCCGGACTTGTCTGCTGCGGAGCTGGGACGAGTAGCCCAGTGGCTCGCCTCCCATCCCAACCTCGCCTCCCGTGCCTGGATATACACCCAGTATGACCGGATGGTGGGGGCCAGTACGATAGGAAGCGCGGGGGAAGTAGCGTATGCGGCCGCTCTGGTGCGTTTGCCGGGCCAGGATAGAGCCCTGGCTATCAGTCTGGATGGCAATCCCTTCTGGGTGGAGGCGGATCCCCGCACCGGTGCCGCCCTCCTCGTGAGCGAAGCTGCCCGCAATGTCGCCTGCACAGGCGCCCGGCCGCTCGGCCTTACCAACGGCCTCAACTTCGGCTCGCCCCTCGACCCCGAAGTCTATTACACCTTCGTGGAAGTGATAGAGGGCATGCGGGAGGCGTGCACATACTTCCGCTTACCTGTTACGGGCGGCAATGTTAGCTTTTACAATCAGGATGAGCGGGGGCCGGTGCTTCCTACGCCGATGATTGGTGTCGTAGGCCTACTGGAGCGGGCGTTGGAACGGGCTATTCCTCTTGGCTGGCCACAAAAGGGCGGTCCCTTTCAGCTCCTCCTGATTGGGGGCGCGGAAGCGATCCATGCCCCTACGTTGGGCGCCAGCCACTACCTCCGGGACTGGGTGGGGGTACGTTACAGTCCCGCCCCTCGCCTGGATTTGAAGGCCGAATTGACCCTTCAGCGGCTTTTGCCCGAACTATCGGAAAGGGGGTACCTCTTAGCGGCACAGGATGTGTCGGATGGGGGCCTTCTTCTCGCCCTCTTAGAAATGGCCTGGGCAGCGGGGAGTGGCTTCGTCGTGGAAAAGCCCGCTGGCGTCCGACGGGATGCTTTTTGGTTTGGCGAAGACGGCGCCCGTGTGGTAATAGCCACCCTTCCCAATCTGACAAAAGCCGTTACTGAGGCAGCAAATCAGGCAGGACTGGCGGTACTCCTGCTGGGAGAAACGTTACCAGGGCGAGGCTACGCCGTCGTAGAAGGCCAGAACCTGGACCTGCGCCTTCTCAAAGCCCTCTCCGACCGAACGCTCCCATATCTCGCTGAGGGGTGAAGAGAAGTTTATTGGGGCTGGGGTTTCTCGTAGCATACGCCCAAGGGGGGGGCGGCTGGGGCAGTAGCCTCTTGGAGGCGGATACGGTGTGGTTAGGTCTACCCCAGACGGCGGGGTGGCTGGAGCGCCAGGCCCGACGGCTGAACTTACGGGAGGCGAACTCGGGCTTGCCCTATCCGAAAGGGCTTCTGACGAAGGGGGTAGGGGGGCGTCTCATAGCATTGTATGCCCGGGAAAGCGGCCTGGAATGGTGGTGGCAGGTGGGGGAGGATACCTTTGTGCTGCATTCCCGGCCGGTTTCGGTGCGACAGCTTCGGAAGCATTTAGTGCTTCTTCGGGGGCCGTGTGCCGCTGGGCCGCAGGAGGTGGAGCTGATGGCTGTTTTTCGTCCCCGGGCTAAAGACCTCTCCGCCGAAGAAGCCGTCTGGGGGTGGCAGCCTTTTTTGCCAGAGCGGTGGGAGCGGGAGATTATCGCCCCGATAGCTTTGCTCCAGCGGTATAGTCCGACGGCTGTGACGGCCATGGGGTTTGTCCTGCGGCGAGAGGGGAGCGGAAAGCCCTTTCGTCTGATAGCGGTTCGGCTGTACGGGCGCCGGAGCGCCTTTCTCCCCCGCGATGAAGTCGTCGCAAGCTATGCCCGTCGCCGCTTGCCAAAGGGGTTTATAGACACGCTCTGGGCGGTTTGGGCGCAGGCCCCGCCGTATGGCTATGTGGTGCGTGTCAATGACTATTACCCTGCTTCGGTGGCGGAGGGGGTTTTATGGGCTGGGCTTATTGGC
>JAPYWM010000115.1 GCA_028276345.1 Sphingobacterium sp. | reverse complement strand
ACGCCCGCTTGGACGGCTGCACCAAGGGCCACTGCTTCGTCGGGGTTGACACTCTTATTGGGCTCTTTGCCGAAAAAGTCCCGTACCAGCTGCTGGATGCGTGGCATCCGGGTAGAACCCCCGACCAGGACGACTTCGTCGATGTCTTTCGGGGAGAGCTTGGCGGCTTGGAGGGCTTTGCGGCAGGGTTCTAAGCAACGTTCGTAGAGGTCTTCGCAGAGACTCTCAAACTTATTGCGCGTGAGGGTTTTTTGTAGGTTGAGGGGGCCTTTTTGCGGGTCAATGGTGATGTAAGGGAGGTTGATTTCGGTGGAGGTTTGGTTGGAGAGTTCGATTTTGGCCTGTTCGGCGGCTTCGCGCAGGCGCTGCATGGCGCGGGGGTCTTTCCGCAGGTCGACGCCTTCCTCGTGGAGGAATTCTTGCACGAGCCAGTTGACGATCCGCATGTCAAAGTCGTCGCCGCCCAGGTGCGTATCTCCACTGGTGGAGAGCACTTCAAAGACGCCATCGCCCACTTCCAGGATGGAAATGTCAAAGGTCCCCCCACCCAGGTCGAAGACGGCGATTTTGCCGTTTTTGAGGCGTTTATCCACGCCATAAGCGAGGGCGGCGGCGGTAGGTTCGTTGATGATTCGGCGGACGTTGAGGCCGGCGATTTCCCCGGCTTCTTTGGTGGCTTTGCGCTGGGCGTCGTTGAAGTAGGCCGGCACGGTGATGACCGCTTCCGTGACGGGCTGGCCTAAGTAATCTTCGGCGGCTTTCTTGAGCTTTGTGAGGATCATCGCCGAGATTTCCTGTGGGGTGTACGTTTTATCGCCAATTTGGACGACGCACATGTTATTGGGGCCGCGCTCTACTTTGTAGGGAACGCGTTTCACATCGTCAATGGCTTCGTCGTAGGTTTTCCCCATGAAGCGCTTGATGGAGTAGATGGTATTTTGGGGGTTCATCACGGCTTGGCGTTTAGCCAGTTCACCGACGAGCCGCTCACCATCTGGTTTGAAAGCCACTACGGATGGGGTAGTGCGCTTACCCTCTTGGTTGACTATCACTACGGGTTGGGAACCTTCCATGACGGCCACGACGGAGTTTGTCGTTCCGAGGTCTATGCCGATGATTTTGCTCATGGGGGGATAATATGGCAAATGGTATGCCCTAAGGGCGGCCAAGTGCCATTATGGCAATGCGAGCCGTTATTTTGTCTGTGGCTCAAAGTATTGGCTCAGGCCGGTGGGGGTGAGCTGAAGGCGAAGGTAGGGTTTGCCAGCGGCCTGATGGCAGGAATTACAGTGCTGAATGAGGGTTTGCATGTTTTGCGTGAAGGCCTCCGGCTGCCGGGTTTGAATGGCTTGTTCCACGGCTTTCAGGGGCTCTAAGAGGTTGGGGCCCATCATGGCGCTGACCGGGATGCCGTCATCTGTGATCCCCAGCTTTTGGAGGTGCTCGGCGGTTTCTTCCAGCTCTTCGTGGTAGAAGGCGGCCAGCTCCCAGTTCTGCGCTTTTCCGGCGAGGTAGAGCTTATTGGCGAAGCGCTCGTAGCTGGCCATGAAGGTAGCTAACTCCACCGGGTGCTCCTCTACGATGTGGGTGAGTTTTTCAACTTCTTTTTGGAGGTAGGCATTTTCCCGGTGAACGGCGTAGAGGGTGATGCTGAGG
Source organism: Sphingobacterium sp. (assembly GCA_028276345.1). Taxonomy (GTDB): domain Bacteria; phylum Bacteroidota; class Bacteroidia; order SpSt-205; family SpSt-205; genus JAPYWM01. The sequence goes on along the minus strand of JAPYWM010000115.1, from coordinate 3,215 downwards.
CCGATTAGTGCGGCGACCAGGAGGCCTACGGCCCATTTTGGCAGGGTCATACGCAAAGTTACGACAAACGGTGCTAATTTTGACTGAAACTAATCTGCCAGCGCAGGAGCTAAACTTCCTAACTTCGCCGCATGCAGCCTTTGGAAACGCTGGGGGGGACGGCGGCCCTGCTCATCGGTGGGGTCATAGGACTTTTGATAAGACGGCCAGCCTTGGCTGTGGGAATAACAGTTGGATTTTCACTCTTAGGGGCTGTATTGGGATTTTATTATGCATTTCAGCAGCCTGCGCCGGCTTCGCTGCTATTCAGCATGGCTTTTGGTGGGGGGATGTATAGCTTTTTTACGGGGGTGATTGGGGTACTTTCGGCACTGGGGGTGCTTTTCCTCTATCGGTATGAACGCCTCCTATCCGCGCAAAGCGGGGTAGGGGATAACTATCGGTTCGCCCGGGAGGGGTATGCCCTGATCTTGTGGGCGGCGGGGAGTGTGAGCCTTGTGGGTGCCAGTAATCACCTGCTTCTGAGTCTGGTAGCGCTGGAGACGGTCACCTTTGCGCTGATCGTGCTGGTGGGGTATCACTGGGCCAATACCCATGCTCCCGAAGCCGCCATCAAGTACCTGCTCCTAAGTGGGGTGGCTACGGCGATTTTGGTGTATGGCCTTTCGTATCTCTACGGCATCACGGGCACGCTCTACCTGCATACGCTGAAGCTCGTGGACTGGAAGGTGTGGCAGGGGCATCTTATGTATCGGCTGGCGCTGGGGCTGATTTTGGTGGGGCTACTCTTCAAGCTCAGCATTTTCCCCTTGCACTGGTGGGCGCCAGATGTGTACGGGGGCGCGGTGCCGGGTGCGGCCGGGGTCGCCGTAGCCTTCGGTAAAGTGGCGGCGGCGTTCTTTCTGGGGCAGGTGCTGCATGTCGTAGAGCTTACGCCAGAATGGCAGATAGTTTTAGCCTTTCTGGCGGGGGCGTCCGCCCTGTATGGCAACCTCCTGGCTATTCGGCAGACCTCGCTGCAGCGGCTACTGGGGTATTCCTCTATTGCGCATGGGGGGTACCTTCTACTGGGGCTGATAAGTGGGGCGGAGGGGCTTTTGCAGGGTTGGGCGTATGCCCTGGCTTATGGGCTGATGAGCCTCTTGGCGTTTGGGCTGTTTAGTCTGGACGGCTCGCCCGTGGAAATAGACCGCCTGCGGGGTGTAGGCTATGAGCGGCCGGGGTATGGTGCGGCGCTGGCATTGAGTCTGGCCGCACTCTCTGGCATGCCGCCCCTCATGGGTTTCCTGGCTAAGTATGGGGTGTTTGTGACGGCTTTTCGGAGTGGTTTTCTGCTGCCGGCGCTTATAGGGCTATTGGGGGCGCTCGTCGGCTACTACGCTTATTGGAAGCCTATTGCCACGCTCTACCAGGTTGGCGAAAGTCGCTTTGTAGCCCCGCTCCCGGTGCTTTCCGTGTCGGTTCTGCTCCTACTCCTGGTGGGCATTTTGCCGGTCCTTTTGTGGGGGTGGCTGGATTATTTGTACGGCATAGCTGGTTACTTTGGTCGGTGATATGCGGTATGTGTATGTAGCCCTGTACGTCCTGTTAGTGGCTGGCATAGAGCTGGGACTGGGTCGCCGGTGGGGTAATATCCCGCCCTTAGGGAAGTTCTTCTCGCCCTTCATAGGCTTTTGGCAGCAGGCAGAGCCTCGCACGCAGCGGCCACCGGAACGGCTGAACATCCCTACCTTAGAAGACACAGTCGTCGTCGTCTGGGATACGCGCTGGGTACCCCACATTTATGCGAAAAACGACCGCGATCTGTATCGGGCGCAGGGGTATATCCAGGCGTATTTGCGCTTGTGGCAGATGGAGCTCCAGACGGATGTGGCGGCGGGGCGACTTAGCCGGTTTCTGGGGGAGCGGGCCTTAGAAATAGACCGCGCCATCCGTCGGCTGGGTTTACCCTACGCTGCCGAGAGAAGCTACCAGCTCATGATGCAGGACTCTATCACCCGCACCATTGTTGAAGCCTTTGCCGAAGGGGTCAATGCCTACATGGCTACGCTTTCCTACAAAGACCTGCCGCTGGAGTACAAGCTACTCGACTACTGGCCGGAGCCGTGGACGCCTTTCAAGAGCGCCTTGCTGGTGAAGTATATGGCGTACGACCTCTCTGTCCGATCGCCGGATAAATACCTGACTCGTCTTTTAGGCCAATGGGGGAAGGGCGCCATTGATACGCTTTTCCCCAACCTGGCGCTTTTTGGGGCGACGACGATTCTCAGTAGTCCAGCCTACGAAGGGCCGCCCATTGAGCTACCTCCCCAGCCCAAGGTGTATTTCAGTGAGGCTTACCAAACAGATACCGTAGGGCTAAGCATAGAGTCGGACGCCGAGTGGGTGGGTAGTAACAACTGGGCCGTCAGCGGCAAACGTACAGCCAGTGGGTATCCGCTTTTGGCAAATGACCCCCACCTCACGCTCACCCTGCCCTCCATCTGGCTGGAAATGCATCTGGAAAGCCCTTCCGTCAGCGTCTATGGCGTTACGCTAATGGGGGCGCCGGGCGTGATCATTGGCTACAATCAGGCTGTAGCCTGGGGCGTCACGAACGTCGGCCCCGACGCTTGGGACTACTACCACCTGCGCTACGCGGATGATAAAGGGCAGAGCTTCTGGTACAATGGGCAGATCGTCCCGCTTCATCCCCGGCCTGAGACCCTCTGGGTACGTACCGCCTGGGGCACCCTGAAAAGCCAAATAGACACCGTCTGGTACTCGCCCTGGGGGCCTGTCGTGCATCGCCGCTTCGATGCAATCCCCCGCCCACTCTCTGGAAAAGCCCGGGAGGCCCCTCTGGACGCAGCCTTGCGCTGGATTGTTTACGAACCCTCCAACGAAGCGCTGACTTTCTACTACCTCAATCGCGCCAGGTCCCTTGAAGATTACAAAAAAGCCCTCGCGCATTTCGGTTCGCCTGCGCAGAATTTCGTCTATGCGGATACGGCCGGGCATATTGCGATGTGGGCGCGGGGGTATTATCCCCTTCGGTGGCGGGAGCAGGGGAAGTTTGTGCTAGAGGCAGAGCTTCCTGAGCATCACTGGCGCGACTGGCTCCCCATGGAAGCCAATCCCCACAGTATAGACCCGCCAGAGGGCTTTGTCCGGTCAGCCAATACGCATCCAGCTGGGCCGGATTATCCCTATTACTTAGGATGGTACTTTGCTTT
>JAPYWM010000114.1 GCA_028276345.1 Sphingobacterium sp. | reverse complement strand
TAGTGTCCCAAAATGCCGAACGCCAAGTCAAAAAAGGAATCCTTACGCCCGACGCGCGAGAAGCCCTGCTTGGTCGTCTCACCTTTTATGAGCAGGCCCAGGAAGCCGTTCAAGGCGTAGAAATAGTCGTGGAAGCGATTCCAGAGGATGTGGCACTCAAACTGAACGTCTGGAAAGCGGTGGGCGAAGCCGTAGCGCCCGAGACGATTCTGGCGACGAATACCTCTTCTATTTCTATTACGCGGCTGGCGGCGGCCGTGCCTCGGCCTGAGCGCTTCATTGGCATGCATTTCATGAACCCGGTGCCTGTCATGCGCCTGGTAGAGGTGATTCGGGGGCATCAGACGGATGAGGCTACGACCCAGAAGGTCGTTGACATAGCCAAGGCCCTCGGTAAGGAACCGGTCGTGGTGCAGGATTATCCGGGCTTTATCTCCAATCGGGTGCTGATGCCTATGATCAATGAGGCGATCTATGCGTTGTGGCAGGGGGTGGCCACCCGAGAAGCCATAGACACCATCATGAAGCTCGGCATGAATCATCCCATGGGCCCCTTGGAGTTAGCCGATTTCATTGGGCTGGATGTGTGTTTGGCGATTTTGCGGGTGCTGTATGAGGGGTTTGGCGACCCCAAGTATGCCCCTTGCCCACTCCTGGTGAATATGGTACAGGCAGGCTACTTGGGGCGAAAGACGGGACGAGGCTTTTACGAGTATAGCTGATGCGATTCTGGCGCTTCGTGTGTAATCCCTATGCGGAGAACACCTATTTGATTGCGGCGGGCCGGGAGGCCTGGCTGATAGATCCGGGCTTTTACACCCACTCTGAAAAGCAGCACTTCTTAGAGGTTTTAGAGCGGGAAGGGCTTGAACTTCGTGCGATTTATCTCACCCATGCGCATATCGATCATGTTTTAGGGGTACGGTGGGTGGTAGAGCGCTTTGGGGTGCCGTTATATTATCATGCGGCGGAGGAGGTAGTGTATCGCCATGCGGGGGAGTGGGCGATGATGATGGGATTGCAGTATGAGGAGGGGCCCGAGGCGACCGCGTATGTGGAGGAAGGGGAGCTGCTATGGGGTGATTTGCTGGTGCAGGTGCGCCATGTGCCGGGACATTCCCCAGGCTCGGTGGCCTATTACTTTCCAAAAGTGGAGCGGGTATTTAGCGGTGATGTGCTCTTTGCCGCTGGAATTGGGAATTATCACTTACCTTTGGCCGACTACGAGACCCTTATGCGTAGCATCGTGGAAAAGCTCCTTCCCTTAGGAGAGGTCGTCGAAGTATGGCCTGGCCACGGCCCCAGTACAACCATTGGAACCGAAAAGGTCTCCAACCCCTTCCTGAAAGATGCAATCTGAAATAGAAAAGCGCGATACCCTGGTCGTCTATCGCCCCATGGAATCCGTGCTAAATGCCTCTCATACTGTGCAGCTCAAGTCTGATTTTGCGGTGCTGACCCACACCACAGAGTCTAAACCGGTCGTAGTTGACCTAAGCCAGGTGCGTTCCATAGATAGTTCAGTTTTGAGTGCGCTGCTGATGCTGCGGCGCCTTTTAGAAGGTCAGGGGCGCTCCCTGGCTATAGTAAGCGACCAGGATGCCGTCAAAAGTGTATTCCGATTATCAAAAATGGATATGATTATGCCGCTCCTACCTACGTTAGAGGAAGCGTTGGCATACTTTAGCCAACAGGAGTTAGCGTTGATGCCCAAAAAGGTAGAGGACGAACCAGAGACAGAGGAAGACTTCGAAGAAGGAGACGAGGAAGAGTGGGATGAAGAGTGGGATGAGGAAGATTGGGAGGATGAGGATTGGGAGGATGAAGACTGGGAGGATGAAGAGTGGGAAGATGAGGACTGGGAGGATGAAGAGGCGGAAGAGGACGAGGAAGATTGAGTAAGGCGGTCTTTTCGGTGACGGTCCTGGGGACGGCGAGTGCGATGCCGCTTCATGGCCGTCACCATGCCGCCCAGTGGGTGCAATATGGCACCCAACACTTCCTGATAGATTGCGGGGAAGCGACGCAGTATCAGATCCTGAAGTATGATTTGCCCTGGTCCCGGCTGGTGGGGATATGTGTCTCACACCTTCATGCAGACCACATAGGGGGGCTTCCGGCTCTTCTCACCACGCTGCACTTGCAGGGCCGGACGCGTCCAATCTATGTGTTTGGGCCGCTGGGACTCAAAGCCTACCTGGAAGCTACCCTCATGGGCACCTACCAGACGTTACGCTACCCGCTTTATGTGGTGGAGGTTTGGCCCGGTAAAGAAGCGATATGTCTGTGGGACGCGTCGGGCCTCCGAATCTGGGGGTTTGCTTTGCGGCACGGGGTTCCAACGGTTGGATTTCGCTTTGCGGAATTGCAGGCCGAGCGCCGGGTAGATGGTGCCCGGGTACAAAGCTTAGGCCTTTCCGGTGCAGACCTATCCCAGCTGCGGGAAAAAGGCGCTATCGACTGGCAAGGCTCCCGCCTCACCTGGGATGATATTACCCTTCCACCCCCGCCGCCCCGTTCTTATGCCTATTGTAGCGATACAGTCTATGATAAACGCCTGGTGGAATATGTTAATGGCACAACCATGCTGTATCATGAGGCGACATTTCTTTCCGGTCAGCAGGAGCGGGCGCGGCAAACTTTTCACGCAACAGCACAGGAGGCCGCTCGCATAGCCGAAGCCGCCGGCGTACAAACGCTCTTGATTGGGCACTTCTCCGCCCGCTACAAAGACCCCCTCCCCCTCCTCCGAGAAGCTCAGGCTACCTTCCCGGCGACCCTATTAGCCGAAGAAGGAAAAACCTACATAATAGACCATGCATAGTCGAGAACAGACGCTTTTCGTCATACTTACGGCGTTTTTTCTCGGAAATGCTCTGATAGCTGAGTTTATCGGCGTGAAGATATTTTCGTTGGAGCGGATATTTGGCTTAGAGCCGGTGCCGATTAGCCTTTTGGGGCAGCAGGGGCTGACGCTCTCGTTGTCGTCGGGGGTGATTTTGTGGCCGTGGGTGTTTATTGCTACGGACTTGATTAATGAGTACTTTGGGCTGCGGGCGGTGCGGCGGATTTCGTTTATTGCGGCAGGCGTGATTGCTTATGCGTTTTTGATGGTGTATACTGCGATGATGCTTCCGCCGGCGGACTTCTGGGTATGGCGGGAAGTGGCTGGCGAAAAGCTTCATATGCCGACGGCTTTCTCGGCTATATTCGGGCAGAGTTTGTGGATTGTTGCGGGTTCCCTGACGGCTTTTCTGATTGGGCAGCTTGTAGATGTGGCGAGTTTTCACTGGCTACGACGACTGACTAAGGGGCGCTGGCTGGCTGTGCGAGCGACAGGGTCTACCCTTATTTCGCAGTTCGTGGATAGCTTTGTGGTGCTGTATATTGCGTTTTATTGGGGTGCAGGGTGGAGTTTCGCACAGGTAACGGTCATAGGGCTATTGAACTATGCCTATAAAGCGCTGGTAGCGCTATTCTTGACGCCGGTTTTGTATGGGGTGCATGAGCTGATAGACAGGTATTTGGGGCCAGAGCGCGCTCGGGCCATGATAGAAAAAGCCGCCCGGGAAAGTGCCTGGCGCCTGAGTATCCCCCAGGCCAAAGTCTCCTGAGGGGTGAAGAAACCCCGGTCAAGTGATGGGGTCTATCTTATAGGCGGGGGAGTCGAGGAGCTTGGCTTTATTGAGGAGGTGCTGTATGCTGACCCGGAGAACGCCCAGGCCATATCGCACACTACGCGGAAAGTTTATCGAAGAGGCCTCGGGGAAGTAACGCGTGGGGCAGCTCACCTCACCGATGCGAAAGCCAGCATAAATCACCTGCGAGAGGAACTCGTTATCAAAGATGAAGTCGTCGCTATTATACTGCCAGGGGATGGCGAGGAGGACGCGTCTGTGATAGGCGCGGTAGCCCGTATGGTATTCGGAGAGTTTGGCGCCGAGGAGCAGGTTTTGGAAGAAGGTGAGGGCGCGGTTGGCGATGTACTTGTAGAGGGGCATGCCGCCTTTGAGGGCGGTGCCGCCCAGAATACGTGAGCCGAGCACCACATCATACAGCCCTGAGGCAATCATGTGCGCCATGACCGGGAGAAGTTTGGGGGTGTACTGGTAATCGGGATGGAGCATGATGATGATATCGGCATTCATGTCCAGGGCGGCGCGGTAACAGGTTTTCTGGTTGGCGCCGTAGCCGCGGTTCTCGGGATGGACGATGATGTGGCTTAGGCCGAGTTGGCGGGCAATAGCGACCGTCTCGTCCCGGCTGGCGTCGTCCACCAAGATGATTTCGTCGACGATGCTTCGGTCTATTTCCTGGACGGTTTGCGTGAGGGTAGCGGCGGCGTTATAGGCGGGGAGGACGACGACGACCTTGTGGTTGTAGATCACACTTCAAAGCGGATGCCCTGGGCGAGGGGGAGGGAGTCGCCGTAATTGATAGTGACGGTTTGACGGCGCATGTAGGCTTTCCAGGCGTCGGAGCCCGCTTCGCGGCCGCCGCCAGTTTCTTTTTCGCCGCCGAAAGCTCCACCGATTTCTGCGCCGGAGGGACCAATATTGACATTGGCGATACCGCAATCAGACCCAGTCGGTCCTAAAAACTGCTCGGCTTCTTGGAGGCTGTCGGTGAAAATACTGGACGAGAGCCCTTGCGGTACATTGTTTTGCATGGCGATGGCCTCGTCCAGGGTTTTGTAACGCAGCACGTAGAGGATCGGGGCGAAGGTTTCTTGCTGGACGATGGGCCAGTGGTTTTGGGCTTCTACGATGGCGGGGACGACGTAGGTGCCACTTTCGTAGGAGGGACCACTTAGCACCTCACCGCCATAGAGAATGCGGCCCCCTTCGGCTTTGACGGTCTGCAGGGCCTCCTGCATCATCGCTACGGCAGCCTTGTCAATCAGCGGGCCAATCAGCGTGTCAGGATTGAGCGGATGACCGATTCGTTGGCGAGCCTGCTCGTACACCCCGATGAGGCGCTGGATAAACTGGTCGTAAATGCTCTC
>JAPYWM010000113.1 GCA_028276345.1 Sphingobacterium sp. | reverse complement strand
CGTACCCGCACGGGATAATGGACCCCATTCCGGCCATAGCGTCCCTGGCTCGCCGGCACAACCTCTGGCTCCATGTAGATGCTTGCGTGGGCGGCATGGTCTGGCCATTCTTAGAAAAGCTCGGGCATCCCGTCCCGCCGTGGGACTTCCGGGTGGAGGGTGTTACCTCCATCTCGGTCGACCTACACAAGTACGGCTATGCGCCGAAGGGCGCCTCGGTGCTTTTATACCGGAGCCGGGCCCTGCGGCGCTACCAGTTTTTCGTCTATGGCGGATGGCCAGGGGGTATTTATCCGTCGGCCACTTTTTTAGGGACGCGGGCAGGAGGGGCGATTGCCGCCGCTTGGGCTGTGCTGCACTACTTAGGCGAAAGCGGCTACATCGAGGCTACCCGCCTCGCCTACGAAACCACCCAGCGCATCAAGGAAGCCATTGAGGCCCTGCCGGAGCTTTACATCGTAGGGAAGCCCCGCATGACGATTTTGGCTGTGGGGGCACGACCGCCCTATGATATTTATGCCATAGGGGATGGTCTGTCGGAACGGGGCTGGTTTATAGACCGCCAGCAAAAGCCCCCCAGCCTGCACCTGACGGTAAGCCGAGGGCATGCCCGCGTGGTAGGAGAATTCCTCGCTGACCTGGAAGCGCTGATGGCGCAAGTCAGACGACAACAGCCATCGCCGCTTTCGCGTCGGATAGGCAGAAGTCTGGTGCGCACCGGTCTAAAAGTCTTGCCCGAACGGTGGGTGCGGGCCATGGCCCGATGGGTCTCCCGGACAGCCCGCAGTAACGAACCGCCCCGTCGCACCGCTGCCATGTACGGCATGATGGGCAGCCTCCCTTCCCAGGGCCAAGTCGAAACCTTAGCGCTGGACTTTCTGGATCAGGCCCTCGGCGGGTAAAGCCTACTCGCCGCTCCCCTGTCCCCGGCGTGCCGCTTCTCCCACGAGACGCGGCATCAGCGTATAACTCCGTACGCTCTTTCCGGCGATTTCGGCGGGGTCTAAGGTCATGCGTTTACGCTGCCCCCGGTGGAAAAGCTCTACCTGGTCAGCATAATGCGGCGTGCCCGGCCGTCCGGACACCCCCAGCGGCAAAATAGTCTCTACCAAGGGAAATGGCTGCCGCCCCTCCACTTGACGGGGAAGGAAGCGCACCATCTGGATGTACGTGTCACCCCCTTCTACCCGGAAAAAGCCGCTCTGCTCGTCCCAGGAGCCATAGGCCGGCGCTAACTGCTCAGGTAAGCCTCCCAGCGGATAGCGGCGTCCCTGAGCTTCTATGGCCTGCACTTCCTCCCAGCGCGGGTCCAGCCGACCATAGTGCTTTTGCAGGCGAGTGGCCGCCCAGTGCAGGGCCTTCCACCGGCCCTCGATGGGAATCTCCACCTGAGCCGTTTCTAACCAGTTATATCCAGACAGCTTGTACTGCCGAAAGGCCCAGTAGACAGATAAGGCACATAAGGCCGCTTGCCGGTTTTCTCCCGCCCCCGATAGGTCCCACTGCCGAACTGCCCGCAGCGCCTGCTGCAAGAGCGCATCCGACGTATCTGGCAAACTCGCAAAACTCTGCCAGATCTGGGCGGCAGGACCCGCCACAGGATACTGCCGGTCATACTTGATGCGCACAAAGTCTTCCCAGGAAAAACGCGCTTTCCCTTCCATGAGCGCTCGTAGCCGAAGCTCGCGATTATTATGGCGATTCCATTCCCAGCCGTGCCCGGGCGGATAGTCCGACTCCCGGGGCGAAGCCTCTGGACAGCTTACCAGAAAGGGGCTGTTATTCACGCTAAACACATAGCCGCAGTCAGGATTAAGCACCTGGGGGAGCTCTTCTATGGTCAGGTAGCGCTGCCACAGGGTCTTTCGGGTATCTCCGGGCAAAACCCCTTGCCAATTCCATCCCGCTGGCCGCTCCGGCAACGTCGCATTGAAAAGGTAAAAGATCGTGTCGGGGTCGGCATACACGAAGTTGAAGTGGGGAATACCCTGCAGGCGCAGAGCCTGGTAAAACTCAGTAAAGTTCTGGGCTTTGCTGAGACGGTACCACGCTTCGGGCGCCCGGAAGAGCTTCTCAGCCGGGAAACGCAAGGCATACACACCCTTTTTCGTGCGTACGACCGGTCCGAATAAGCTCCATTCCAACTTTCTGGAAACAGTGAGAAAGGGTCCCCGCACCGGAGAAAACCCCTGCACCGGCCATCCTTGGACGACCTTACCGCGCGGGGCGAAGAGGCGCACATGCAGACGAACCTTCTCTACCCGGAGCGTCTCCCAGGCTTCATCTACCCGATAGAGGCGGGGATTTTTAGGGTGCATTTTGAGCTCGTAAATGTCCACGAAGTCGGGCCAGTTAAACGTGACGGCCCAGCCATGATGAGGGGTAGTACCCAATCCCGGCGCGAGGCTTCCCGGGAAAAAGCCCCCCAGCACCTGCCAGCCCTCATCGCTATGGAGGTACGCCTCGTACCAGCGAAGGGCCCCCTCTATGGGGACATGCGGATTGACCAGGAGAAAAGTCTGGTTCTCTTCGGTGCGAGAGCGGTGGATAGCCATAGCATTCGAGCCCGCCTGGACACTGAACCGGTAGTCAGAGGGATGCCCAGATAGGGTGGCTCTCAGGGCCTGCCCCACTCCAATCATCCCACTAAGAATGACGATATACCCCTGCAAAAGCTCCTGCGGCGTGAAGGGAAAGAGCTTTTTATCCAGAACCTCGTGCGGGTGCGCTCGGGCATAGGCGTTGAGACCGGCAACATAAGCTTCTATAACGCAGCGAATATCCGCAGGCAGGCTATCGTACTGCCTACCGGCCAGGTGGAAGGCCCCCGTAAAGTGCGCAAAGTAGTCCATGGCGGCTCCATTTTTCCCGATAAGGCGCCCTAACCGACCTTTCGCTAAGGCTATGACATATTGTAGCCGCGCAAAATCATCCTCGGCATGCGCCCACGCCAAACCATACGCCACCTCAGCATCCGTCCGGCCAAAAACATACGGCGTCCCAAAGCTATCCCGGTATATCGTCACCTGCGCCCACACCACCCCAAACACGACCCACGTCCACCGCATGCACAAAGGTACATCGCCCTCCCCTCGTATCCACCCCATGGCCCCCCATATTCCCAAAATGCCGCAAGTAATGCGCGCACATCCCCACAAGTGCCTTATCTTTGCCTCTATGCGACACATTGCAATAATCAGCACGCTGCTCCTAATCGGGAGCACAACATTGTACGGACAGGCGCCAGCCCCCACAGGCGGTGATGCCTGCGGCTATCGGTGGTATACCACGCAAGCTACCGTCCAGGATTCTACACCGACTTACAACTGGGTGGACATCTCCAGCACGGGGCAGCTCCTCTCTGGCCTCGGCGATGATAACTACGTGGGACCGATCAACCTGCCCTTCCCCTTCGTGTATTACTGGAATAGCTATAGCAAAGTTTATGTCGGCTCCAATGGGTACATCACCTTCGGGCGGGGGGCTAATGTTTCCAGCGGAGCACCTCCTTACTTCAATCGCTTCCCCAATGCGGCTGCGCCCAACGAGTGGATTGGCGTCTATTTGGCAGATCTGACTTTCACAGATGATCAAGGCAACCCCGTACCAGGGGCCAAACTCCTTTATGGTACCGACGGTAATGGCCGTTTCGTCATCACTTGGGACAGCGTCCCCTATTGGAATGGTAGCGCCCCCGGCCAGTGGCAGGGCCGCAACTCCTTCCAGATCATCTTAGACCCCAGCGACTCCTCCATCACCCTCCAGTACAAGTTCATAGATGCTGGCTATCATAGCAGCTACGGGAATGGTAACTACAACGTCGTCGGCATGGAAAACATCACTGGTCAGTCGGGCTTGGATATTGCGGCAGCGTGGCCTGTGCCCTTTCAAGATTTCGCTATCAAAATCTGGCATCCGCGTAATTTCACTTGTAGCAGTACGGATGCGCAGTTAGAGTGGGTACTAAACTCGGATGGACTGGGGCAGTTTGCGCTGAAAGGCGGCTCCGCGCCCACCTTCCAAGCCGGCGTGCTCAATAGCGGGAATCAGCCTATCTCAGCTAACATCCGCAATATCCTCAATGTCCGTGGACCCGCTCCGGGTAACACTATCATCCATCGGGATACAGTCTTCATTCCGGCACCAGCCATAGGACAAATCGCCACGGCCAGCTTCACGAAACCCTTCGATCACAATACCCGCGGCACACCCTCCAACCTCTCCACCGGCAGCTACAACTGCATCGTGACCCTCAGCTTCTCGGGAGATGGGTTCGCTGGCAATAACAGCAACAGCTCGGAGCTCGTTATCTGCGATACGCTACCGGGGGGACGCTACATCCTGCGTTATGACGATGGAAATTGGGACCCTCAGAATGAAGATGAGGGTGGACTCGCCTTTGCCAATGGAATGGCCATCGTTGCTCCCGAAGCCATCACCGTAGAAGCGGTGAGCTTTGACATGCTCTATCAGGATGGCGGGTCTAACTTGCATCCTCTGGTGGTGTGGGTGTATCCTTACAATCCCACTACGGGCGCTATAGGACAGGCGCTTGATACGCTTACGCTGGACCCTATGGATTTTCCTTCGGGTACTTTGCTGACTACCTTCACAGGGCAGAATAATACGCAGTTTCCCCTTCGGCGCTATACGCTGCCTCTTGACAATGCGATAAATCTAAATGCGGGCGATGGTCTGCTTATCGGCTTCAAGACGGACTTCCCGGCAAGCGCCACCAACGTGGACAACTTTATTGTGGAAGATGCGTCTGTGCCCATCTCCCGGGCCAGCTTTGAAGGTATTGCGGGGCTGTGGGCGCCCTACCGCGACCGGGAAAATGTAGAGTATGCCATCGGCGTGGTAGCCCGTCGCCCCACATCCAGTGGCGTAGCGTCGGCCCAGCTACCCCATTGGAACTTCCTTGCTTATCCTAACCCCGCCAGCGAGGCACCTATTCTGCGCTTTTCGCTGCCCCAGCCAGGCCCGGTGCACCTGCGCCTAATTGACCTCACCGGCCG
>JAPYWM010000112.1 GCA_028276345.1 Sphingobacterium sp. | reverse complement strand
CCTATTCCCTTAGGCTGCGAGATACGGAGCCAGCACCAGCGCCACAATGCCCGTGAGCTTCACGAGAATATTCATAGAAGGGCCAGAGGTATCTTTCAAAGGATCGCCCACGGTGTCGCCAGTTACAGCGGCCTTATGCGGATCGGAACCTTTATAGTAGGTCTCTTTACCAATGGTGACGCCTTTCTCAAAGGTTTTCTTCGCGTTGTCCCAGGCCCCACCCGCATTGCTCTGGAAAAGGCCTATGAGAACGCCACTCATCGTTACTCCAGCCATATACCCCCCTAAAACTTCGGCCCCAAAGGAAAGCCCAATCACTGCCGGAATCACCAAGGCCAAGGCCCCCGGTAGTACCATCTCCCGAAGCGCCGCCCGGGTAGAAATCTCCACGCAGCGCTCATATTCTGGCTCCGCCTTCCCCTCCAAAAGCCCCTTGATCTGCCGAAACTGCCGCCGCACCTCCTGAACCATATCCATAGCCGCCCGCCCCACCGCCGATATCGCCAGCGACGAAAAGAGGAATGGCACCATGGCGCCTACCAGCAAAGCCGCCAGCACCGGCGCCTTGTAAATATCTATCCGGTCAATCCCCGCTACGCCTACATAAGCCGCAAAGAGCGCCAGCGCCGTCAGCGCCGCCGACGCAATCGCAAAGCCCTTTCCCATAGCCGCAGTTGTATTGCCCACCGCATCCAAAACGTCCGTCCGCCCCCGCACCTCGTCCGGAAGGTCCGACATCTCCGCAATCCCCCCAGCATTATCCGCTATCGGCCCAAACGCATCGATCGTCAACTGCATCGCCGTCGTACTCATCATACCCGTCGCCGCAATCGCCACCCCATACACCCCCGCTAAATAATATGCCCCTACAATCCCCGCCGCCATCACCACCGCCGGCAGCGCCGTGGACTCCATCCCTACCGCTAACCCCCCCAGAATATTCGTCGCATGACCCGTAAGAGACTTCTGCACAATCGTACGCACAGGCCGCTTCCCCATCCCCGTATAATAGTCCGTAATCCAGCTCATCAACGCCCCCACCACCAGCCCCACCACAATCGCCCCATATATCTGGATTCTATTGAAGTTTTCACCCCGTAAACTCAGACTTTCCGCCGGCAAAACCCACTGGACCAGGGGATATGCAGCTATCACCGTTAGTAATATAGCGCCCCAGTTGCCCAGGTTGAGCGCATTCTGAACACCCCGCGCATCCGCCCCCTCCCGCACCCGCACAAAAAACGTCATCACCATAGAAAACAGCAGCCCTGTCCCCGCCAGAATTAGCGGCAGAACTACCGGGCCCCAGCTTTGTAGCGAAGCCACCATCTCCTGCCCCAGCACCATCGTGGCCAGAATCGTCGCCACGTACGACCCAAAAAGATCCGCCCCCATCCCCGCTACATCACCTACATTGTCCCCGACATTATCCGCTATCACGGCGGGGTTGCGCGGATCATCCTCAGGAATCCCCGCCTCAATCTTCCCCACCAGATCAGCCCCCACATCTGCCGCCTTCGTATAAATCCCACCCCCTACCCGGGCAAATAACGCTATACTCTCCGCCCCCAGCGAAAAACCCGTCACCACCTCAATCACCCGCCGCAGCGTCGGACTATACCAGTCTCCATCCATAAACAGCGCCGCAAACAGCACAAACAGCCCCCCCAAACCCAGCACCGCCAACGACGCCACCCCTACCCCCATCACCGACCCCCCATGAAACGCTATCTGAAAGGCTCGGGCTAAGGAGCCCCGGGCCGCCTGCGCCGTCCGCACATTCGCCTGCGTCGCTACCCGCATCCCAATATACCCCGCCAACGCCGACGTAACCGCCCCCACCAAAAACGCTACCCCAATCAGCGGATGCGACGACACCTCACCCTTCCCAGATAGCGTCCCCAAATACGCTAAAAGCCCCGCCACTATCACCGCAAACACCGCCAGCACCCGCCACTCCGCCTTCAAAAAGGCTAATGCTCCCCGAGCAATATAACTCGCTATCCTCTCCATCCGCTCCTCCCCCACCGCCTGTCCTTTCACCCAGCGAATCCGCCATAACATAAACAGAATACCTGCCAAGCCCAGCCCTAACGGCACAAAAACTTTCACATCCATACCGGCGGCAAAAATACGGCATTCGCCTCCGATACCTCCCCATCCCGCAGCTCCCCCACCGATGCTCTGTGCCCTCGGTGCGCTGCGCCACCTATCTGCGGCGTACTTTTGTGCTGGTGATTCTCTCCGCACAGGGTCTCTCTAAAACCTACGGCAAGCGCCAGGTCGTCCAGAATGTCTCCCTCTCCGTGCGCGCCGGCGAAATCGTCGGCCTCCTCGGCCCCAATGGCGCCGGCAAAACCACCTCCTTCTATATGATCGTCGGCTTCATCCGGCCAGATGCCGGCGAAATCTCCTTCAATGACACCCCCATCACCCACCTCCCCATGTACAAACGCGCCCAGATGGGCATCGGCTACCTACCCCAAGAAGCCTCCGTCTTCCGCCGCATGAGCGTCGAAGATAACCTCCGCACCATCTTAGAACTGCGGGGCGACCTCTCCAAAAAAGCCATTCAGGAACGCATCGAGCAGCTTCTGGACGAATTTACGCTCGGCCACGTCCGAAAAAGCCTCGGCCTCCAGCTCTCCGGCGGCGAACGCCGCCGCACCGAAATCGCCAGAGCCCTCGCCAGAGAACCTAAGTTTCTCCTCCTGGATGAACCCTTCGCCGGTGTAGACCCTATCGCTGTAGAAGAAATCCAAAATATCGTCCTCCGCCTTGCCAATCAAGGCATTGGCATCCTCATCACCGATCACAACGTCCACGAAACCCTCAGCATCACCCACCGCGCCTACCTCCTCCATGAAGGCGTCATCCTCAAAGCCGGCTCCGCCGAGGAGCTTGCCAACGACCCCCAGGTCCGAAAAGTCTACCTCGGCGAAAAATTCCAGCTCCTCCGATGAGACCCAAACCCTCCCTCCTCAGCACCCTTCATCCCCTCCTCACGCCCCTGTACCCACTTTTGCGCACCCCTTACAGAGCCATCACCCGCCTGTATCAGGACCCCATCACCCCCCAGAAAAAATGGCTTCGTTACCTCCTCACCAAAGGCGCCCAGACCATCTACGGGAAAAAATACGGTATCACCCCCTCCTGGAGCTATGCACAGTTTCAGCAAAACCTCCCCGTGGTGTCGTATGAGATGCTCTACACCTTTATTGAGGAAACCATGCGGGGGAAGCCGGATGTCGTATGGCCTGGCCGTATCCGGTGGTTTGCTAAGTCCTCCGGCACCACCAACGACCGCAGTAAGTTCATCCCCATTGCGCCGGAAACCCTCTCCTACAATCACTTCCGGGCTGCGCGCCAGCTTTTCGCCACTTACCTCACCCGCTTCCGGGACGATACCCGCCTCCTCGCTGGAAAAATACTCGCCATCGGAGGCAGCCACACTATTAGCCACTTAGGACCCCATGCCCGCTACGGCGACCTAAGCGCTGTCCTCATTGAAAATACCCCCTGGTTCTACACCTGCTTCCGAGCTCCAGAAAAGGCCATCGCCCTCCTACCCGACTGGAACACCAAAGTTCACCGCATGGCCGAAGCCATCCTCGGCACCAACCTCACCGGCATCGCTGGCGTCCCCACCTGGACCGTCGTGCTCTTTGACGAAATCCTCCGTCGAACCGGCGCCAGCCACATCTTAGAAGTTTTCCCCGACATGGAGGTCTTCTTTCACGGCGCGGTGAGCTTCACCCCCTACGAAAAGCTCTTCCAGCGCTACCTCCCCTCCCCCCGCATGCGCTACATGGAAATCTACAATGCCTCCGAGGGATTTTTTGCCTTTCAGGATCAAGCCCACACGAAAGACTTGCTCCTCCTGACTGACCATGGCATCTTTTATGAGTTTATCCCCTTTTCTGCCTGGGAAAGAGGCGACTGGACGGCCATTCCCCTCGAAGCAGTCCAGGTCGGTGAAATCTATGCCCTCGTCATCACGGCGCCCGGGGGGCTGTGGCGGTATCTAATTGGGGATACCGTCCGCTTCACCAGTACCCAACCTTACCGCCTGCGGATCGTAGGACGCACCCGCCACTTCATCAACGCCTTTGGCGAAGAGGTCATGGTGGAAAACACCGATGCCGCCATCCAACGCGCCTGCTCCGAAACCGGCACCCTCATCCGCGACTATACCGTCGCCCCCCTCTACTTAGAAGCTGGCCAGCGGGGCGCCCACCAGTGGCTGATTGAGTTCATCACCCCCCCCGCAGATCTCCAAGCTTTTGCACAGGCCTTAGATAAAGCCCTTCAAGCTATTAACTCCGACTACGAGGCCAAACGGACTGGCGACCTGGCCCTCGGCCCCCCGCTCATTGTTCCCATTCCGCCCGGTACCTTTGAGCGCTGGCTATCTCAGCGCGGCCGCCTTGGCGGCCAAAATAAAGTCCCCCGCCTTAGTAATACCCGTGAATATGTGGAGGCCATTCTCGCTCTTCTGCGCGATAGGGGTGAGCTTACTGGCGTGTAAAAGCCAGCGCTCCCCCTGGCCCGCCGAGGCCCCCATCTCCATGGACACGGCCGCTATCATCCTCGCCCAGCTCTACCACAAGCGCGCCACCCTCAGCGCGGAGGGCCTTCTCACCCCTTCCCATGACACCCTCTGGCATAGCTACACCAAAGCTGTCTTAGATAGGTATCAGGTCTCAGAAACCAGCTGGGACAGCCTGCGCAAAGTCCTCGGACGCCACCCTAAGGCCATGACCGCCCTCGCTGAAACCACCCTCGCCCGCTTAGGCCGGTAAAAAAACAGTTGAGCGCCCGTCCCTACGACGAGCGCCCAAAGCTATATTGCCCCTGCGTGAGAACGCTTTATTCCAGCACCAGCAGCCGGGCTTTGTAGCTTTCCTTCCCTGCCAAAAGCTCTACGATGTATATGCCTGCTGGCAGCTGGAGGTCGGCCGTATGCTCGCCAGGGAAGAGGACTCCCATGTCTCGCTCATGCACTACCCGCCCGCTCGCATCCAAGGCACGCACCCGCACCGGCACC
>JAPYWM010000111.1 GCA_028276345.1 Sphingobacterium sp. | reverse complement strand
GTGCGGATCGGATATTTCGGCTTTTGGATCATCCGGCGCAGGAGAAAGCCGGTGGTCAGACCCCTGCGGCGCCACCGCCTTATGCGCTTGTAGCTCGGCAGGTTTCATTTGCTTATCAGGTCGGAGAACCGGTGCTGGAAAACTTTTCCCTTCAGGCACATCCGGGGGAGGTAGTGGCACTTTCAGCCCCCACCGGTAGCGGCAAAAGTACCTTCTTCTACCTGATTATGGGCTACTATGAGCCGCAGGCCGGCGAAATCCGGCTCGGCGACCTTTCCATTTCGGACTGGGACAAAGGGGTGCTCCGCCGCCACATTGCGTATATCCCCCAGGAGCCAGTCCTCTTTGAGGGTACGCTACGAGAAAATCTCACCCTTTATGAGCCGTTCTCCGACGAGGATATCTGGATAGCAGCCGAAAAGATTGGTATTGCTTCGTATGTTAGCGAGTGGCCTCTGGATATGTCTATAGCCCCCCATGGCCAGAATCTTTCTGCTGGCGAGCGGCAGCTGGTAGCCCTTTGGCGGGCGGCCCTGCGCCGGCCTGTTCTCTGGCTTTTAGATGAGCCCACCGCCCAAATAGACCCTCAGACAGAAGCCCTGCTGTATCAGAGTTTGCGGCGCCTGTCAGAGGGGGCGATTGTGCTTTTGATTGCGCACCGGCCCCAAGCCCATGCCTATTGCGATCGGGTAGTTAGTCTCCCTTCTCGCAGCGCGCATGCCGCCTGAGCACTGGATTGTCCTGCCTACGTACAACGAAGCAGATAATATTCTTGCCATGTTATCGGCCCTGCGGGCACTCCCCCTGTCGCCGGGTGTCTTAGTCGTGGATGATAACTCCCCCGATGGAACAGCCAACCTGGTGCGTACTTATCAGGAGGCGCATCCCGAAGAGCCGGTGGTGCTCCTTGTGCGCCCTCAGAAGGAAGGGCTGGGCCGGGCTTATGAGGCGGGCTTCCGATGGGTTTTAGCGCACACGCCTGCCCGCTACATCTATGAAATGGATGCGGATTTCAGTCATGCGCCCAAGGATGTGGAAAGGCTGGCGCAGGCCCTGGAGGAAGCTGACCTGGCCGTTGGTTCCCGCTATGTGAAGGGCATCACGGTTGTAAACTGGCCTTTGAGTCGTATCCTGCTCAGTTATGGGGCAAGCTGGTATGTGCGGACGGTGATCGGTATGCCCGTGAAAGACCCTACGGCGGGCTTTGTCGGGTATCGGCGCGAGCTTCTGGAAGCGATTTTAGCCTTGGGGGCTTTTCGCTTTCGGGGGTATGCGTTTCAGATTGAGCTCAAGTACAAGGCTTATCTAGCGGGGGGACGCATGGTGGAAGTGCCGATAGTTTTTACGGAGCGGATGGCTGGCCGCTCCAAGATGAGCTCGGCGGTAATATGGGAGGCGATTTGGGGGGTTTTGTGGCTGCGCTGGCGGCGAGGAGCACTGCGGAGGCGTCTGCGAGCGCTTTTCAGCCCGAGAGGAGAAACTCCCAGGTGAGGGGGGGATTTTTCCAGTTTTGCAGAAGGTCGCTGGTAAGGTGATTCAGGACGATGGCGGGCTGGAGGTTGGCGGAGAGGGCATCCAGGGCTTCCAAGAGGCGGGTCATGGCGTAGGTTTGCTGGGGCAGGGAAAGGGCGGTTTGCTGCCGGAGGAGGACTAAGCTTAGATGGAGGGCTTCCGCTAAGCGGGGGTGCCGCTGGAGACTTTCTAAGAGGCTTCCCCAGTCCTCCACCCGGTGTGGGTCGCGGCAGGCGCTGAGCCAGCGCTGCGTCGTCCGCAAAAGCTCCTGCCAGGTCGGCTCCTGAAGCTGCCGTAGGCGGCTTAGGCTGCCCTCGGCGAGGCGTACCCAGAGCTGGGCCTCCTCGGCGTCGCGGGCTCCCTCCACATAAGATAAAAGCGTCTCTTCGGATAGCGGTGCAATGTGCCAAACTTGACTGCGAGAGCGGATAGTTACTGGCAGCGCTTCCAGGCGAGTGGTGAGAAATATAAACAGCGTCTGATTGGGCGGTTCCTCTACGACTTTGAGGAGGGCATTAGCGGCCTGGCGGGTGAGCGTCTCGGCATGCCAAAACCACACGATGCGCCAGGTTTTTTCAGCGGGGGTTAGGAGCAGCGTGTTGAGTAGCTGGCGAATGGCTTCTACGCCGATGCTGAGCGTGGTGGCTTTGAGGAGGGCCTGGAAGTCGCTTAAGCTGAGGAAGGGGTTCTGAACGAGGGCCTGGGCGAGACGTTGAGAGGCTTCTGCCGGTTCAATAGCGCTGGTCGTAGGGGCGATTAGGTAGAGGTTAGGGTGGGTGAGGTGGGCGACTTTCTGGCAGGCGGGATTAGCCTCTTCGCACAGAAGGGTATGGGTGGCGGCCCACGCCAGCGCCGTCTTGCCGATTCCTTCTTTTCCGACCCAAAGGAGGGCGTGGGGAATGCGCCCCGTGCGTAAAAGCCCCTCCCACATCGGACGTACCCGGTCCGCCTCCGGAATAGCTTCCCACTGCATGCCAAACAAAGGTTGGGAAATTTTTGCCGGCGAGATATGTTTGAGAGTTCGTACCTTTGTGCAAGCATTATGATGACGACCACCACGCAAGACTTCAAGGTTGCGGACCTGTCGCTGGCCGAGTGGGGCCGGCGCGAAATTCGCATGGCCGAAGCTGAAATGCCCGGCCTGATGGCCCTTCGCGAGCGCTATCGCCACAGCAAGCCCCTTAAAGGTGCCCGCATCGCTGGCTCCCTCCACATGACCACCGAAACGGCGGTCCTGATTGAGACGCTCGTTGAGCTCGGAGCCGAAGTGCGATGGGCTTCGTGCAATCCCCTTTCCACGCAAGACCACGCTGCCGCCGCTATCGCAGCCGCTGGCATCCCCGTCTTCGCCTGGAAGGGTCAAACCGAGGAAGAGTACTGGTGGTCCATCGAGCAGACCCTCTTTTTCGGCAGTACCGACCGCCCGCTCAATCTGATTCTGGACGACGGTGGCGACCTCACCAAGCTCGTTCTGGAAAAATACCCCCACCTCACGCCGCATATTCGCGGCGTCTCCGAAGAAACTACCACGGGCGTTCGCCGGCTTTATGAATTGGCTGCCCAGGGCAAGCTCCCCTTCCCGGCCATCAACGTCAATGACTCCGTCACTAAGTCCAAGTTTGACAATATCTATGGCTGTCGGGAGTCGGCAGTGGATGCCGTTCGGCGCGCTACGGGTATCATGCTTTCGGGGAAGACCGTTGTCGTAGCCGGTTATGGCGATGTGGGGAAAGGTACCGCCGAAGCTTTTGCCGGGGCTGGCGCCCAGGTGATTGTAACGGAGATTGACCCCATCTGCGCCTTGCAAGCAGTCATGGACGGCTTCCGCGTCATGAAGCTGGACAATGCCGTCCGCCTCGCAGACATCGTTATTACGGCTACTGGTAACCGCGACGTTGTCGTCGGCCGTCACTTCCTCGCCATGAAAGACAAAACCATCGTCGGTAATATCGGCCACTTTGATTTAGAGATCGATGTCGCTTGGCTCAATAAACACTACGGCCACACCAAGTACAGCCTGCGCCCCTACGTCGACGTTTACAACATCGACGGCAAGGAGATCATCCTGCTGGCGGAGGGGCGTCTGATGAACCTCGCCCTGGCCGAAGGCCATCCCTCCCTCGTGATGTCTTTCTCCTTCACGAATCAGGTGCTGGCGCAGATTGAGCTCTGGACCCGGGGAGACCAGTACGAAAATAAAGTCTACACCCTCCCTAAGCATCTGGATGAGAGTGTAGCCCGCCTCCACCTGGAAAAACTGGGCGCCGAACTGGACGAGCTCACCCCCGAACAGGCCGCTTATATTGGCGTGCCGATAGAGGGGCCGTATAAGCCCGACTGGTATCGGTATTAGTAAGGAGCGCCTACCTGCTACCTCCTTTAGAAAAGGCCTGGGAAAGGTATTTATCGCCCGCACTTCCCAGCGTTGCGCTCGCGAAAATGTGGGGCTCTGAGACAGGGCCCCATCCCTTTTCTTACTCCTCCTTGCCTATTGCCTTTGGCAGTAGTTTTTCCAGCCGGGGATTGGGGATAGAAGAAATTGCATACCTTTGCCTGGCTATCGGGGCTTCTCTTCCGATGGCACTTGCGGGAGTAGCTCAGCTGGTAGAGCGTCAGCTTCCCAAGCTGAAGGTCGCGGGTTCGAAACCCGTCTCCCGCTCACGAATGTTTGTCTATCCGCATGCTTAGGGTGCTGGTCGTGTGTCTTTTTGTAGGGTTTGTCTTAGCTCAGCAAGAGCCCTTAGAGGTTACGTATAAGGTCGAAGTCAGCACCGTAGCCGGGAGCGGACGCGTGGGCTATAAAAGTGGTCCTGCTCTGGAAGCCGCCCTCAACCGCCCCAATGGCATCGTCGTCAAAAAAGATGGCACCATCTATTTCTCTGATGACAATAACCACTGTGTGCGAAAGGTAACCCCCGATGGCCGGGTGATGCTGGTGGCTGGCTCGCCGCGAGTAGCTGGCTTTGAGGACGGTCAGACGGAAGAAGCGCTCTTCAATAGCCCGCATGGTCTGGCGCTGGACCCGCAGGGCAACCTCTACGTGTGCGATTACTTCAATCATGCTATTCGGCGTATCGCGCCCGATGGACAGGTTACCACTATCGCTGGGGGGAATGGCGCCGGCTTCGACGACGGCCCCGCTAAGGAAGCCACCTTCTCTTTCCCCATCGCCATCGTGCGGGATAGCAAAGGCAACCTCTATATCTTAGAGACCGGTAATCATGCGCTGCGCAAAATCACCCCGCAAGGCCGAGTAGTTACCGTAGCGGGCCAGGGTATGCCCGGCTACAGAAATGGCTCTGGTAAGGACGTCGCCTTCAACAGCCCCGTAGGCCTGGCGATCGACAAATACGACAATCTGTACATTGTAGACGCCGGCAATCGGGCCATCCGGAAGGTTACGCCTCAGGGCGAGGTCAGCACCTTTGTAGACCTGCGCTTCCGGGGCTGGCAAATTCGGGGCAGCTTAGGGGGGCTATCCTTCTCCACTACGAATGGCCAAGGCGGTGGGGTGGCCGTCGATGCCGATGGCAACCTCTACAT
>JAPYWM010000110.1 GCA_028276345.1 Sphingobacterium sp. | reverse complement strand
AGCGCCGTGATAACACCCTGTGAAGGGGCGGCCCATACCCGCAGCTCACCGGATTGGGCTGGTGCCGGTAGAAATACCTTCCAAAGAAAGCGATTATCACCTGATAGACAAAAGAGCGTAAGCCGCCCTACCTGCAAATAACCCCCATAAAACCGTCCATCACTTCCGGCAAAACCATCCCAGCTCGCTACGGTCAGGGTATCCTGAGCCGAGATGTCCCAGCCGCTCCAGGACGTGTACGTTTTTCCACTGCTATCCACATGATGTAGGTAAAGGTGCGTGTGGCCTTGCCGCTGTGCTCGATACCCCACCCAGGCATCCTGCGCATACCCGGGGAAAAGCTTGAGGTCTTGCGCTACCTGCGTGCCAGAGGGGAAAATAGGCCCAATCTGAAGCCACACCATCCACACACTCCACATGCCCCAAAGAAGGCGGTTTTTTAGCGGTTGTGCGTACTTTTGCCCTATGCCTGCTGGAAGGAAGGTAGGGGTGTGGATAGGAGTCGCTACCATCACCCTATTTGTAACCGCGAGCTGCTGTCGCGGGCGTGGCACCAACTGCCTCTACGATAAGCCCTGTGCTGGTGTCGTAGGTGTCAGGTGGATTCCAGGTGAAGATTGGTCATATGGTTTAGTCATAGAAGCCAGAGGCTCACATGTTTCCACCACCAAAGCCTTAGCTGTCAATGATGAGAGCGAGGGAGATGATTTTATCGTCTATGGTGATGGAACGCTGCACGCCTACAAACCGGCCTACTTCTATGCCCCCATCCGAGTCAAAGAAATCTATACGGACAGCGGCGCCAAATGGCCCGACTACGTCTTTGAGCCCTCCTACAAACTCAGAAATCTCTCGGAATTAGAAGCCTTCATCCGCCAAAATAAACACCTCCCAGGCCTGCCTTCTCAAGCAGAGATAAGCCATCAAGGCATCCCCCTCGTCTCTACCCAAAAAGCCATCGTCGAGAAAGTAGAAGAGCTTACCCTCTACGTCATCGCCCTGCAAAAACAGGTCGACTCCCTCAAAGCGCTCCTCCGCAACCAGTCTCCTCCCCCCAGTCGTCAGGCCTTACGATAATGGAACTTTCCTACCTTTGCGGCGTGTTTTCACTACCAAATGAAATCACCTATGTGCGGGCTTAGATACCTACTTGGGGTGGCCCTTCTCGCTACCCTCTGGGCACAAGACGGCAAGGCCCTCTTCCAGGCCAACTGCGCCTCTTGCCATGCAATCAATAAGCGTGTAGTCGGACCAGCCCTCAAGGGTGTCCACGAACGCTGGGGCAATGACGAAGGCGAAATCATCAAGTTCGTCCACAACTCCCAGGCTTACATCAACGGCAACTTCAAATACTCCGCTTACGCTAAAAAGCTCTACGAGGAGTATAACCGTTCCGTCATGACGGCCTTTACCGGCCTCAGTGACGCCGAAATCAAATCCATCCTGGACTACATCAAGACGGAGACTGAAGCCCTGGCCAAGGCTGAAACGGCCCCCCCCTCTGCGCAGGGCGGTGTGTCCGGTCCTGCTGGTGGTGACCAAGCTCCTGGCACCACCTCCCCCCTCCTCTGGGTGCTTGCTTTATCCCTCGGGGCCATTTCTATCGCTCTCCTCATCACGGTCGCCGCCCTTTCCAAAGTGCTTAGCCCCGAGCGTGAGGAAACCGCAGGCCCCTCCCTCTGGGAAAGGCTCCAGCCTGTCCTCCGCTCGAAGCGTTTCATTGCCTTAGTGGGAATCGTGGCTTTCGTCTGGTGGGTTAGTGCCACCACCGTCAAGGCCCGTTCCGTCGGTCTACATAAAGGCTACCAACCCGTCCAGCCTATCGCCTTCTCCCATAAAACCCACGCTGGCCAGTACAAAATCGCCTGCCAATATTGCCATGTCGGCGTGGAAAAAGGGAAGTCCGCTACCATCCCCTCCACTAACATTTGCATGAACTGCCACAACTACATCCAGGAAGGCTCCCGCTACGGCACCAAGGAAATCGCTAAAATCTTAGAATCCTGGGAGAGTGGTAAACCCATCGAATGGGTCCGCATCCACAACCTCCCAGACCTGGTCTACTTCAACCACGCCCAGCACGTCAAAGTCGGTGGTATCGCTTGCCAGACCTGTCATGGTCCTGTCGAAGAAATGGAGGAAGTCTATCAATATAGCGACCTGAGCATGGGCTGGTGTATCAACTGCCATCGCGAGACCAAGGTAGACCTTACCGCTAATCCTTATTATGAGCGCCTGCATCAGGCCCTCAAAGAGAAAACCGTGACGGTTGAGCAGATTGGCGGCTTGGAATGCTCCAAATGCCACTACTAATATGAAGCCTTTCGACAAAGACATCCCAGTAGAAGACCTCATGAACGGCGAGCTTTCCACGACTCGCCGGGATTTCCTCAAGCTCTGCGGCATCTCCATCAGTGCAGCTGTCCTCGCTGCCTGCGAAAAAACCCCCGTCAAATACGCCCTTCCCTATGTAAAAAAGCCTGCTGAACACATTCCAAGTATCCCGGATTATTACGCTACTTCCTTCTTTGACGGGCAGATTTTCCAGTCGGTCCTGGCAAAAGTCCGCGATGGTCGGCCCATCAAAATAGAAGGCAATCCCTCCTATCCCCTCACTGAGGGCGGCACCCATGTGCGCGGCCAAGCAGCCATCCTTCCCCTCTACGACCACACCCGTCTGCAAAAGCCCCTTATTGACGGCAAGGAAGCCGACTGGTCTGCCGTCGGCACCCCCCTCATGGAGCAGCTTAAAGGACAAACCGGTCTTATCTACCTTCTCACGCCGCCCGTCATCAGTCCAAGCCTCAAAGCGCTCATCCAGGACTGGCTCAAAGCCCTCCCGAACGCCCGCCATATCGTCTACGAGGCCAACCCCTACGACGCCATCCTTACCGCTCACGAAAAAATCTTCGGCAAAGCTGTCCTTCCCACCTACCGCTTTGAAAAAGCGCAGGTCATCGTAAGCTTTGGTGCGGACTTCCTGGGTACCTGGGGAGACCCGACTGCGCATGCGCGTGGCTGGTCCAAAAACCGTACCCTCTACGATGGCCGCAAAGACCTGTCCCTCCACATCCAGTTTGAAGCTATCCCGACTATCACGGGTTACAGCGCCGATAAGCGCATCCCCGTAGAGGCGACTGACCTTCCTAAGGCTGTCCTGAGCCTATACAACCGCATTGCCGAAAAGGCCGGCGCTCCCCCTATCGGCGGCGCTGCTGCCTGGGATACACCCGACAACGCCATTGCCTTCACCGCCGAAAAGCTCTGGGAAAACCGGGGCAAAGGCCTCGTCGTCAGCGGCTCTCACCTGCCTGCCATCCAGGCCCTCATTGCCGGCATCAACCTCCTGCTGGGTAACTACGGCGAAACCCTCTTCATCACCCCGGCCAGCCACCTCCGTCAAGCCCGTGAAAAAGACTTCCTCACCTTCCTCTCCGACCTGGAAGCCGGTAAAGTCAGCGCCGTCCTCTTCCACCAGGTCAATCCCCTCTATGACGCTCCCGAAACCGAGCGCCTCCAAGCGGCCCTCCAAAAAGTCCCTCTTACCATCGCCATCCACACCCACCTCCACGAAACCGCCTCCGCCTGCAAGTACGTCCTCCCCGAAAGTCACTTCCTCGAAAGCTGGGGCGATGCCGAACCCTACGAAGGCCTCTACACCCTCCAACAGCCCACTATTCACCCTATTTTCTCAACAAAATCTTTTGCTGAAATCCTCCTTTCCTGGCTCGGCCGTTCCGAGTCGCCTTATGACTACCTCAAAGCCTTCTGGCAAAAAGAAATCTTCCCCAAGTACACCGCCCACCGCAAGGCCGTAGACGCTGGAAAAGCTACCCCCTTCTGGCCCGAAGCGCAGCTGCTCCCCGCTGATGATCCGGAGAGCTTCTGGATACGAGCTGTGGAACAAGGGGTCGTAGCAACTACCCTTACACCCGCTGCCCAGCCCAAAGCTGACTGGAAACCCGCTGAATGGGCTGCGCAGCTTCCGCAGTCACCTGCCGAAGGCCTCGTCGTCTATCTCTACGAAAAAGTCACCATTGGCGACGGCACCCAGGCCGGCAACCCTTGGCTCCAAGAAACGCCAGACCCCCTCTCTCGCGTAAGCTGGGACAACTACATCGTTGTCTCACCCGTCCTCGCCCGTGAAATGGGCCTCGAGAATGGTAACATGGCAAAACTCACCCTCGGCGAAAAGACCCTCACCCTGCCCATCTATATCCTTCCTGGCACGGCCCCTAAAACCGTCGGCGTAGCTTTGGGATATGGCCGTACGAAAGGAGGCCGGGCCGCCGTCGGTGTCGGTCAAAACGCTTATCCCTTCTTCGGTAGGGTAGGGGAGTACCGCTGCGCTATACAGCCCGGTGCCACCCTCACCAAAACTGGCGAATCTTATGAGCTTGCTCGCCTTCAGCTGTGGGAAACCTATGCCGGTCGCGAGTACGTCCGGGAAACCTCCCTCTCCGCCTACCGGCAGGACCCCAAGGCTGGTAACCACGAAGAACCCCATCTCATCTCCCTCTGGTGGAAAGAGCATCCCATGCCTGGTCATCGCTGGGGCATGGCCATTGACCTGAATACCTGCATCGGCTGTGCCAGCTGCGTCGTAGCTTGCATCTCAGAAAATAATATCGCCGTTGTGGGACGGGATGAAATTCGGCGGGGGCGCGACATGCACTGGATCCGGATTGACCGCTACTTCACCTCTACGGCCGGCCACACCGGAAAACCCGAGGAATTTCCAGCCAAGGCCGCCGAAGACTTTCCCCGGGCCTTCTTCATGCCTATGCTCTGTCAGCACTGCGACCACGCCCCCTGCGAAACCGTATGCCCCGTCCTCGCCATCGCCCATAGCTCCGAAGGCATCAATCAGCAGGTCTACAACCGCTGCGTGGGTACTCGCTACTGCGCTAACAACTGCCCCTACAAAGTCCGCCGATTCAACTGGTTTGATTATACCAACGCCGAAAAGTGGGTCTTCAATCCGGTGGATGAACTTGGGCGCATGGTGCTCAATCCCGATGTGACGGTGCGGGCGCGCGGGGTGATGGAAAAATGCAGCTTCTGCGTGCAGCGCATCCAGGCCGCTAAACTCGAAGCCAAAAAGGCCGGCCAACCCCTCAAGGACGGCTCCTTCCAGACAGC
>JAPYWM010000109.1 GCA_028276345.1 Sphingobacterium sp. | reverse complement strand
AAGGATGTTAGCCGCCGCTCAGCTCCTCAGTAGTAAAGCCCCTTGCAGTAAAGCTTTCGCCCTACTGCTCATACCACTTGCGATGAGACTTTATCAGATTTGCCCGAAAGGATAGAAGTTTTTTCAGCTTTTCTTGATAAGCTTGCGTTGTAGAAAGGTCAGCCTGTGACACGGCTTCCCGGATTATCTCCTGCAGCCGCTCGCTTTCCGCATCAATAGCCCGCAGCAGCGCTATGAAAGCCTCTTCAACCGGCGTGCCAGCCATGCATAAAAAAGGTCTCAGCGGCCTTCTTCATGACCGCAGCTCGTAGGTAATCGTGATGACGCAGCCTGACCGCTCAAACATTATCAGCGCCGAGCAGTACTTGGTGCGAGCCAGCTCAATTGCGCGCTCGACATCAGCCGGCTGTGCATCCGGACTATGAACGGTCACATGCAGCGCCACGGCTGTGAAGACCTTCGGGAAGTCCTCTGCTCGCTGCGCCTTCGCCGTAACCTGATAAGCGGCCACGGACTTCCGTTTTTTCTGGAGGATGCTTACCACATCGGCTGAGAAGCACGCCATCATGGAGAGCAAAAGCCCCTCCATTGGACGCGCCGCTGCATCCGTTCCCCCCACCTCTTTCGGCGAATCAAATGCTAACGCATGTCCGCTATCTGATTTTCCAGTAAAAAGAAGGCCTTGTCCTGTGTAGGTTAGCGTAGCTTCCACGGGTGGGCCCGGAGGGATTTGAACCCCCGACCAACGGATTATGAGTCCGCTGCTCTAACCGCTGAGCTACAGGCCCGTGCCGAAGGTGGGACTCGAACCCACACGGGATAACCCCACACGCCCCTGAAACGTGCGCGTCTACCAGTTCCGCCACTTCGGCAGCTTTGCAGAGCCGGGGACCTTTGCCCCTTTGGCCCGGCAAAGGTACGAAAAAATCCCAATCGCCTGCCTCTCCACGCCAAGCAGCTCGATCGGACCACCCGAGGCCGCCCGCTATTAGGGCGAAATCCTGTATCTTTGCCCCCTATGGCTGTAAAACTCAGATTGCGTCGGGATGGCCGCACGCACTATGCCTTTTTCCACCTCGTAGCGGCTGATAGCCGCTCACCACGCGATGGCCGCTTCATAGAGAAACTCGGCTATTACAACCCCAATACCCATCCCGCCGAGATCGTCCTCAACGAAGAGCGCATCCTCCACTGGCTCAAGAATGGCGCCCAGCCTACCGAAACCGTGCGTTCTATCCTCTCTAAGCAGGGTATCCTGCTCAAGCTCCACCTTTACCGCAAGGGCAAATCCCCCGAAGAAATAGAAGCTGCCTACCAAGCGTGGAAAGCCGAGAAAGAAAAGCGCGCCGACCAAAAAGTGAAAGCGTAACGCCGCTTCCCGTCGAGCAGCTTTTCCTGTGGGGCATCGTTACGCGGCCCCACGGGCTGCATGGGCATGTGCTCGTGCGCATCTTTTCCCAGAATCCCGCCGCGTATCCGCTAAAAACTTTCTGGACAGCGCTAAAAGCGGCGCCGCTGGCTGAGCCCCGAGCTGTCGCTTATGCCCAGCCATTCAGTAGCCGCAGTCCCGACGACCCTAAAACGGAACCCTTCTGGCGCATCCGCTTCAAGGGCATCCAGGACCGCGACACCGCTGAAACCCTGCGGGGCCTACACCTTTACCTTCCTCAAGCGTATCTGCCGCCCCTGCCACCTGGGCGCTTTTACTATTTTGAAGCTGAAAATGCGCAGGTCATAGACCGCCGCGAAGGCCCCAAGGGCACTTTGCAGGAAATCCTCCCCGGCACCCAATATGATTTTTTCATCGTGCGAGGTCCCGCGGACGAAGTCTACTGGGTGCCTGCTCCCTTCGTAGAGTCCCTCGACAAAACCACCCATCCCCCCACGCTCTGGGTAGAGGCGCCCCCAGGCCTCTGGGACCCTTCCCTCTCCCAGGGCCGCCCGTGAAAAATTCCCTACCTTTGTTCCATGTCCCGAGAAGCTATCCTCGCCCTCAAAGAGCGCCTCGAGGCGCTAAGGAGGTTTCTTTGACATCCCGGGCCGTGCCACCCGCATAGCTGAGCTCCAAGCCGCCACCGAAGCGCTACACTTCTGGGATGACCCCGATGCCGCCCAAAAAACCCTCACCCGCCTCAAAGCCGAAAAAGACTGGGTGGAAAAATATGAGTTTGCACAGAGCCAGGTAGAGCTGGCCGAGATGGCCTACGAACTCTACTTACAAGGCGACATTGAAGAAAAAGAGTTTCACGCTGCCCTCGCCGAAGCCGAAAAAGCCATTGCCGACTTGGAGTGGCAGAAGATGCTCTCCGCTCCGGAAGATGCTTACGGGTGTGTGCTCGAGATCAATGCCGGCGCCGGCGGAACAGAAGCCCAGGACTGGGCCGCCATGCTGGCCCGTATGTACACCCTCTTCGCCCAAAAAAAAGGCTGGAAAGTCCAAATCGTGGATGAGCTGGAAGGCGAAGGGGCCGGCTATCGCTACATCACCCTGGAAATAGATGCCCCCTACGCTTACGGCCTCCTCAAAGGCGAGTCCGGCGTCCATCGGCTTGTACGTATCTCCCCCTTTGACGCTAACCAGCGCCGTCATACCTCCTTTGCCGGCGTCTTCGTGTATCCCCTCGTGGATGACAAAATAGAAATCCAGATCAACCCCGAGGACTTGGAGTGGGATACATTTCGGGCCGGGGGCCATGGTGGCCAAAACGTCAACAAAGTGGAAACTGCCGTTCGCGTCCGCCACAAACCCACCGGTATCGTCGTCTCCTGCCAGCAGGAGCGTTCTCAGCACCAAAACCGCGAAAAAGCCCTCCAGCTCCTCAAAAGCCGCCTCTACCAGTTAGAGCTGCAAAAGCGCGCCGAAGAAAAAGCCAAACTGGAAGCCCAGAAACGCCCCATTGAGTGGGGATCGCAGATTCGCAGCTACGTCCTGCACCCCTATAAGCTCGTCAAAGACCTGCGCACCAACTACGAAACCTCCGATGCCCAGGGCGTCTTAGACGGCGACATCGAGCCGTTCTTGAAGAGTTATCTCTTGCAAGCATCTGTGGTATGAGAGGAATAGGCCTATTAGGGTTGCTAACTTTGAGCTGGGCGCAGTCTGGGCGCTACTGGGATAGTCTCTTTTCTTACCGGCGAGAGACGGTCGCTTATGGTCAGGCGATGCCTATAAGTGGCACCACGCAAACCCTCTATGCTGATATTTACCTGCCGGAGCCGGATACTGAGGAGGCCCGGCCGTTGGTGGTGTTTCTCTATGGAGGGGCATACGTGTCGGGTAGTCGACGAGATAGCGACATTGTGCACTTGGCCCGATACTTTGTGCGGCGCGGCTATGTGACGGCCTGCATAGACTACCGCCTCGGCCTAAGCTGGCCTACCGCTACGGAGTGGATCACGGCTTCTATTCGGGCCGTGCAAGACCTGAAAGGCTTTTTGCGGTTTGTACGGCGTAGCGTGATCGTCGATGGCAATCCCTACGGCATAGACACGAACCGTATCTATGTAGGAGGCTCTTCGGCGGGGGCGTTTACAGCCCTGTATGCGGCCTACATCACGAGTTTATCGGAGCTGGCGCAAGTCCCGCAGGCCGATACGGCCACCATCCGGCAAATAGGGGGGCTTTCGGGCACCTCGGGGCCAGCGGGCTACTCGGAGACATTCCACGGCGTTTTTAGCTTATCAGGGGGTATCTTGCGCTCCAGCTGGCTCCAGCCCGGCAAAGTCTCCTCCATCATTGCGATGCATGGCACCGGCGACCAGACTGTCCCCTACAAGTCAGGTCTACTGCCCTTTATCAACCTCCCCGCCGAAGGCGGATACAATATTGACTCCGCTGCCGCAGCTCAGGGCCTGTATCATGACCTTTTCACGTGGGTGGGGGCCGGACACGTTCCCTACGGCACGCAGACCTCCGTCAATCCCACCTACATGCGCGATGTGGAAGCTTTCCTCCGCTACCACTTTTATCAGTGGAATAGCCGCTTTACCGCTGCGCTCCCGGCTCGTGAAAATAGCCTATCGCCGCAAGGCCCCTATCAGGTTTATCGCTTAGATGGTACCTTCTGGGGCGTGGTCGAAGCCCCCCATAGCCTGCCGCCCGGCATATGGATTTTGTACGCACCCCCATACAAGCCCCGCCTCCTCTACCGGTATTGAGGCCTCACCGGCGGCTTCTCCTCCTCTTTTATCTGGCCCGCCCGCTCAATCTCGCCCTCTTAGCCGCTACCGCCCTGCTGGCACTCTACCTTTTGCACCAAACCCAACCCCTCCTGCCAATCCATGAACTGCGCGCCTTCTACCTCATCACGAGCGCCCTCCTCATCATGGCCGGCGGCTACTGGCTCAATGACCTTTACGATGTCGAAATAGACACCATCAACCGGCCGCGCCGGGCCGCCGCCGTTCGCCTACTGACACGCCGGCGACTCCTGACAGCGGTAACGATAGCCTGGGGCGCGGCCCTACTCTGTACAATTCCCCTACGATGGCAGTTCAAGGCGCTTCACCTGCTGGTGATAGGGGCGCTTTTCTGGTATAACCGCTGGGGAAAACGGTTAGGCCTTCCCGGAAATCTCCTCGTGGCCGGGCTTACGGCCCTGCTACCCTGGGAGCTGATGCTCCTGACTGGCCGCACCGCCTATGCGGTAGACTGGATGATCCCGCTCGCAGCGGTTTTCAACTTCGCCCGGGAAGTCGTCAAAGATGCCGAAGACCAGCCTGGCGACCTGCCTCACGGCGTGCGCTCCCTTCCTATGCGGCTCTCGCCTCGTGCTTGGCACCTCATCCTCCGCTTAGGCTGGCTGAGCCTCCTCGCCTTCCTCTACCTACCCGCCCTCACCAAATACCTCCTCTGGCAGACCATCCCCGCCGCATATCTCATCGCGGTTACCCTCGGCTCTGCGCTGCCCCTCCTGTGGGGACTCACTGACCTTTCTAACTACCGCCTCCTCTCCCGCCTCCTCAAAGTCGCTATGGCGGGGGGACTCTTTGCGCTCGTCTTTCTCTAAGCAGGCACACCCTACATTTGTCGTATGAAGGTGGTCATTCCCATGGCCGGGACAGGCAAGCACCTCCGCCCGCACACCTACAGCCAGCCTAAACCCCTCATCCCCATCGCCGGCAAACCCCTCATCCGCCACATCGTGGACAGCCTCGTCCAGGCCGGCTTCACAGAGTATGTCTTTATCTTGGGCTA
>JAPYWM010000108.1 GCA_028276345.1 Sphingobacterium sp. | reverse complement strand
CTCCGAAATCTATGGCAAAATCACTACGCTCCCGTGGGCGTTTGTCTTTGAGCGGGTGGACCCGCATCCCCGCCACCCCACGCAGCTTTACGAAGCCTCGGTTTACTTCATGCTCTTTCTTCTGCTAGTCTACCTGTATCGGCGCCATTTCGCCTTTTATGAGAGGCCCTATCGTCCCTTGGGTCTTTTCCTGAGCTGGGTCTTTGGCTGGCGCATGGTGATTGAGCTTGTCAAAGAGCCGCAGGCCCCTTTTGAGGCTGAGCTCCCGCTCAATATGGGACAGATACTCAGCATACCCCTTGTCGGGCTTGGCCTCTACCTGCTCCTACGCGCCGCCAGGCCAACCTCCGCCGCTAAGCGATAAAACTTTTTCTTTACTTTGGGGGTGGTGCGTTGCGGAATATCTTTACTCAGTATCCTGAGTGCCCAAGTCTGGATAGGCGCTGGCTTTTCTCCCCAGCAGGGCCTTATGGGGAAAGACACCGTTTTCCGCCTAACGGGCGCCTCCCAGCTTTTCTGGGTGGAGTACAAAACTTCTACTCGCCTACCCTGGGATACGCTCTGGGTGATTCTGCGCACCCCTGACAAGGTACAGGGGGCTTATCGCCTCTACCGAGTCAAAAACAATCCCCTTCTCTACCGCGGGCAAATCCGCGTCCGCACCGCCTCTATTTATCTGGCAATCATCATCCCCCCGCGGGAATATCGCCAGGTTCTGGGCCGCAAGCGCTTTTACATTACTGATGCAGCGCATCCCACCATCGCCAGCCTCCGTAACAAAGCCCAGGCCCAGACCGCCCAGGCGCAGCCCACGGATTTAGGCGAGGTGACCCTTGAAAACCTGGATATCCCCACCGACGCCCTCCTCTCCACCCCCGAAAATCTCCCCGATGTAAAACTGGATGAACCCCTCCTGGAAGAAGACTCTCTGGACTTGGACATGCCCGATCTGGATAGCGCAGGCACCGAAGAGGACGCCTTGGACCTGGATGACTTTGGCGACTTAGACGACTTATGATTAGCCCGGCAGAGGCCGCCCGCCTGAAAAACTTAGAACTTATCGCCCGAACCATCGTGGAGGGCTTCCTGATTGGCCTGCACCGCAGTCCCTTCCAGGGTTTTTCGGTGGAGTTTTCCGAGTATCGTCCTTACCAGCCCGGTCATAGCTTGGACCAGATTGACTGGCGGGTGTTTGCCCGAACTAACCGTTTATACGTCCGCCGCTACGAGGAAGAAACCAATCTCCAGGCTTACCTCCTCATAGACACCAGCGGTTCGATGCGATATCCCACCACCGCCGCCCCGAAAAAGTTAGACTATGCGCTCTTTCTATCGGCGGCGCTGGCTTATCTGCTCATTCAGCAGCGGGATGCGGTGGGTTTGTATCTATTTGATGAGCGAATTCGGCAGTACCTTCCGGCACGCGCACGGCAAACCTGGCTACGCCGTCTCTTTCAGGCCTTAGAGCCTTATCGCGACGCCTCCCCGGAAAAAGCCCCTACCCTCTTACCCCAAGCCCTCCACCAGATCGCTGACCGCCTCAAACGCCGCAGCCTCCTCATCCTGCTTTCCGACTTCTTCCTCGCTGAGGAAGACCCCGAACCGCTTTTGCAGGCTATTGCCCGGCTGCGCCTGGCGGGTCATGACCTCCTCCTGATTCGCATTTGGGATGAGAAAACCGAAAAGTACTTTCAGCTCCCTACGGAGCCCCTGCATCTCCTCAGCGCCGAAGATGCCCATCAGGTCAAAATCCACCCCATTGAGCTCGCTCCCCTTTACCAGACCTACATCACCACTTACGAAGAGAAACTCCGGCGCTTCTGCCTGGGGCTGAAAATCGATTATCTTCCCATAGACTTAGGCACGTCTTTCTTTGTGCCGCTATACCAATACCTTCTCAAACGCGCTCGCCTTTTATGAGTCGCTATCACGATACTTGCCCAGCAAAAATCAACCTCGGCCTGCACATCCGGGGCCGCTGGCCCAATGGCTATCACCTCTTGGAAACGCTCCTGATTCCCTACCCCGCCCTTTACGACGACCTGGAAGTCGAAGTGCGCCCGGGCCATGATCAGATAGACCTACATATTTCGGGGGAAGTGCCCCCCCTTGACGAGGAAAACTACCTCTCCAAAGCCTACCGCTACCTCCAAAAGGCAGCTGGAAAGCCTCTCCCCGCCCTGCGCGTCCGCCTACATAAGCGCATTCCAGTCAGTGCCGGACTGGGCGGCGGCTCCAGTAACGCCGGCACCTTCCTGCGGCTCCTCCACCAGATTTTCCCCGACCTCCTCTCCCCAGACAAGCTCCACGACGTCGCCGCCCAGATCGGAAGCGATGTGCCCTTCTTCTTGCACCGCAAGCCTATGATAGCCACTGGCACCGGCACCACCCTCACCCCTTACGACATAGACCTCTCCCGCTATCAGATTTACCTGCTCACGCCGCCCGTCCCCTGTTCTACCCGCTACATCTATCGGGGCCTCTCCTCCAATAGCTGGAGCCGCACCTCCATTGTGCCTATTCTCCAAGAACCTATCGAGACCTGGAAAGAAACCCTCCACAATGACCTGGAGTCCGTTTCTTTCTTGATTTACCCGACGCTTCTAACGTATAAAAATGCTCTTTACGAGGCCGGCGCTGTGTATGCCAGCATGAATGGCAGCGGCAGCAGCCTCTACGGCATCTGGAAAGCAAGTCAGTAGAATATCAAACCCACAAAAACCCCATAGCGGCCCTCCCTAAAAGCAGCTCAATCACAATCATTACTACCCTGCGGTGGTAAGCTTACTCGTATGCACAGACTCTTCGCTTTTTTTGACGTACCCTCAGCTAAAGCATTGCGTATATCCACCAGCTTCGATACAAAACTGCTTAGGCGCCCGGTTTGAAACGCCACCAGAGAAATATCGGCCCGATTTATTCAGCTTTACTCGTCGCGCTCCGCTCTGCCAAGGTCCTCACAATGCCACAGGACACTTCGCCGAATGAGGAGAGGCATGCCCTTTTGCTCATCCTGGGCGACTTTCCAGGCTTTTTCTACGAGGCGGGCCTTGAGCTCGGCCTGCTTTTCCCAGCGGGCTTTATCCCGCTCCCGGTCAAAGAATCGCCGCCCCTCCACAAAGGTCATCCGCACCTGACTATATACACTCAGCGGCGTAGGCTTATCCCATAAAACCACATCCGCCATATACCCTGGCTTGACGTACCCGCGATTGTGGGCAATACCCAGTGCCTGCGCCGGATACACCGTGACCGTGCGCCATACCTCAATGCTATCTATCCCCAGCTCCCGGCCCCCATACCGAAGGATCTTGGCCGCTTCTTGATTGAGGCGGCGGGCCATTTCGGCATCATCGGAGTTGATACAAACTTTAACACCCTTGCTGAGGAGAAGGGCAGCATTATGGGGGATAGCCTCGATGACTTCCATTTTATACGCCCACCAGTCGGAAAAGGTTGATGCAAACGCACCATGGGCTTTTAGCTCGGGGGCGACTTTGTAGCCTTCCAGGACATGGGTGAAGGTGCGAACCCGAAACCCAAAGCTTTCGGCCAGGCGTATGAGCATGAGGATCTCGGACTGGACATAAGAGTGGCAGGTGATGAAGCGCTTACGCTGGAGGATTTCGGAGAGGGCTTCCAGGCGTAGGTCGCGCCGCGGCGCAATCGGTCGGGGCCCTCGGCGGTAAGCAGAGAGGGCCTTCTGATAGGCATCCCACTCGGCCTGATAGCGGCGTGCCCGCTCAAAAGCATCCTCGATAATTTCCTTCACCCCCATGCGGCTCTGCGGATAACGAATCGTATAGGCTTCGCCCCAGTTGGACTGCTTGACATTTTCTCCCAGGGCGAACTTATTGAAGGGCGGCGCATCGGGAATTACAAAAGAGTCAGCCGGCCAGCCCCAGCGGAGACGAATGCACGCCGACTGCCCCCCGATAGGATTGGCCGAACCATGCAGGAGCTGCACCGTCGTTACGCCTGCTGCCAGATGCCGGTAGATATTCACATCGGTGGGCTCAATCACATCCCGGATGCGCACTTCCGCTGTGATGGCCTCGGTCCCTTCATTAACCCCGCCCGTAATCGCAATATGGGAGTGCTCATCAATGATGCCGGCGGTGAGTGCGCCGCCCGCCGCGTCAATAACCGCCGCCCCTGCAGGAGGGGTGAGGCCTTTCCCGACAGCTTGGACCTTGCCGCCTGAGAGGAGCACATCCGTCTCGGGTAGCACACTATCGCCCGTCCACACCGTAGCCCGACGGATCAGCACCACCTCTACCGGTGGCAGTGCCTCATAACCCCATAGGCCGTTGGGGTATGTACGGCGGCTAATAAGGCTATCTTCTGACAGGGACGGAGGGGCTTTCTTGGGCGGCGGCGCCTGCGGTAAGCTCACCCGACTAAACCCAAACACCCTACTCTCCCCCTCCAAAGGCAAGAACGTGAGCAACCCCGAATCAGGCGCAGCTAAGTGAATATGAAAATTCCCCTGCGCTACTCGGCTCGGCAAC
Source organism: Sphingobacterium sp. (assembly GCA_028276345.1). Taxonomy (GTDB): domain Bacteria; phylum Bacteroidota; class Bacteroidia; order SpSt-205; family SpSt-205; genus JAPYWM01. Next base: position 731 of record JAPYWM010000108.1, on the reverse strand, counting down.
CGTCCCTCATACCAGCCAAAGGCCGACTGATAGGAGACTTTTACAACAACAGTGTCGGTATCTCGGATGAGTTTCGCTTCAACGGGGGGGTAGGTGCCAGGGAAGGACCACTTCCACTGCGAGAGAGGATGCGGCAGAGAAGTCTGCAGGACGTAAATGCCCGCGAGAAGGTGAGGGGGTACGGGCTGGAGCTCATACCTTTCGCCAGCGACCCAGGTCTCCAGCAGCTGGGCGCTCTCCGTGTAAAAAGTGTCTGAGAAGACGATGAGGTTGGCGTAGGCGTTGGGGGCGATAGTGCCGAGGTCTTTGAGGCCGAGCCAGTCGGCATTTGCCCGGGTAAGGAGCTGCAGGACGGTATCGGGGGAGACGCCTGTGCGGATAAGGGTGCGCAGGTGTTTCCAAAAGGTCTCGGGGTCTGGGGCGCCGTAGCTGGTGAGGAGGAGGTGATACCCCTCTCGGAGGAGACATTTGAGGCGGAAGGGCGCTGTCTCCCAACGTTTGAGGGCTTGCAGGGGGAGGTCAGCGTAGAAGGTCGGGCTGTGGGCGGGAGGCAGCGTCGGCAACGTAACGGGCAGGATATAAGTACCCTCTCGCGGGAGGAAGGGAGTCCATTCCCATTCGTAGCCGGTGGCGCGCAGGGCCCACTGGAGGGGTCCTCCCTGCTGCCATTCCCGCATGAGGTTGGCCACGCGGAAGGCATCTTCGGGGGCTTCGGCTACCCAGCACCAGCG
>JAPYWM010000107.1 GCA_028276345.1 Sphingobacterium sp. | reverse complement strand
CCGGCTTCTGTGAAACCAGCGTCTGGATGTACTCATACATGTAGTGAAAGCGCAGCGTCTCGGCCTCGTAGGCCTTTTGTCCCTTGAGGTAGTTTAGGACGGCTCGCAGGGAGTCAGCGGGAGTCAGACCTTTCCCGAGGTCGGGGGGGAGCTGGAAAGTGCTCTTTTTTCCGCCCTCGCAGGCGATGGATAAGAGGAGAAGGATGGGAGCAAAGCGGGCTAAGATGGTGGGGTTCATTGGGCAAAGTTATAAACCTCACCCCTTTGGCCCATCCGCGTAAACGGGGGAGTTTCCGCCTTATTTCTTATTCCCGCCAGTGGGGAGGGGAGTAGTCTTTTTACCCATGCGAGTTCTTTTGGCGAGGGGCTGGTACACCTGCGGTATCTTTGTAGCATGGATAAAGTCCTGGTTGTGGGGCGCGGGGCCCGCGAGCATGCTATCGCCCATAAAGCCCTTTTGAGTGGCCGGCTGGAGGTGTATGTGGCGCCCGGCAACGCCGGCATGCAACCCCCTATCCATCGCCTCCCCATCGAGGAGAATGCTATTGCCGCCCTACGTGACTTCATTCGCCAGGAGAAAGTTCGCTATGTCGTGGTGGGGCCTGAAGTGCCCTTAGTTCGGGGCCTCTACGATGACCTGCATGACTTAGCGATTGTTGTGGGCCCGCCCCAGGCCCTTACTTTCCTGGAAGGGAGCAAAGCTCGGGCGAAAGATTTCATGAAATCTCATAATATCCCCACAGCGAACTACTGGGTCTTTGAGGCCTCGCAGGGGGCAGAAGTGGAAAAGTTTCTCAAAGATGCCTCATATCCTATTGTGCTCAAGGCGAGCGGCTTAGCAGCCGGGAAGGGTGTCCTTGTGGCGCGCACGGCAGAGGAGGCGCTGGATTTTGCCCGAGGGGCGCTCTCGGGCCAGCGCTTCGGCCGGGCCGGGCAGACTCTGGTCATAGAGGAGTTCCTGCCTGGCGTCGAGCGCTCGGTCTTTATCCTATCTGATGGGAAGGGCTATGTGCTTCTCCCTACGGCGCAAGATTACAAGCGGCTGCGGGATGGTGACGAGGGGCCTAATACCGGCGGCATGGGCGCTCTCGCCCCCACTGCTGACGAACCCAACTGGATAGATACCGTGCGAGAAAAAATCATTGAACCGACACTCCATGCGCTCAAAAAAGACCATCGTCCCTACCAGGGTTTTCTGTACTTTGGGCTGATGAAGGTGGGGGTGGACCCTTACGTCCTGGAATACAACATCCGGCTGGGAGACCCCGAGGCGCAGGTGATTTTGCCCCTCATTGAGAATGGCATGGATGAGCTGCTCTTTTACTATCACTATCAGAAGCTTTCGGAGCTGAAGGTGCGGTTTCATCGGCGGTATGCGGTGGGGGTGGTGGCGGCGACGGCGGGGTATCCAGAGGCGCCGCAGGCGGGTGCCCGGATCGCTATGTCTTCTCTATCGGAGGGAGGCACGTATGTCGCACCGGGTACGTATGTGTACTGGTCTGGCGTGCGTGAGGCAGGCGAGAACGCGCTGGAGACTACGGGCGGGCGGGTTTACACCGCCGTAGGCCTAAGCGATACCTTAGAAGAAGCCCGCCAGAAAGCCTATGGCGTCATAGAGCGGCTGCCCTTTGCGGACATGCAGTATCGCACCGATATCGCCCGCGCATGATCCGCGAGGCGTTTAAGGCCCTCTGGGAATATCGTATCCGGGCTATTCTCACGCTGTCTATTTTAGCTTTTGGGATTACAGCGCTGGTGGGGATTCTCACGGCTTTGGAGGCGCTTCGCACGTTTATAGCGACACGGCTGGTGGGGCTGGGCACGCAGGCTTTCTTGATAAACAGTTCGTCGGAGCCGTTGGCGGGTCGGCGGGGGAGGGGGGTGTTTATCCGGCTGGGCGGTCCCCGGACGTTTCGGTGGTGGGAGGTGCAGCATTTTCTGGCGATGTATCGCTTTCCTGGGGCGCAGGTTTCGCCCGCTGTGTCGGCGGCCCTTTTTGAGAGAGCCTACTACCGGGGCCGAAAGACCCCCGCCCGCGTGCGCCTTTTGGGCGTAGCGCCGGAGTACTTCCAAATACAGCAGCTGAGGTTAGCCCAGGGGCGCTTCTTTACCCCGGTTGAGGTCGCCCAGCGCCAGAACGTGCTCATCCTGGGAACTGCCATCGCCGATCTTCTCTTCCCCCGCGAAAACCCCCTCGGCAAAGAAGTGCGTGTGGCGGGTCGCTACTTTACGGTGGTAGGGGTTCTCCAGAGTCGGGGGAGCCTTTTCGGGTTCAACTTAGATGAAGAGTGCTTTATTCCGTGGACGACGGCGTGGTTTATCAGCAAGGCGCCCGGGGCAGACTTTTATGTAGGGGTGGAGCGGATTTCGGATATGGAGGCGGCCATGGCGGAAGCCCGGCGGGTCTTGCGAGCAATGCGGCACCTCTCTCCCCGCATGGCGGATACCTTTACTTTCCTGCGAGGCGAACAGGTGGCTGACCTGCTTTTAGACCTGCTAAAAACCCTCACTACCGCCACGATTGGCATTAGTTTGATCACCCTGCTGGGGGCGACGCTGAGCTTTACCAATATCCTGCTCGTCATTGTGAAGGAGCGCACGCAGGAGATAGGGCTGCGGATGGCGTTGGGTGCATCGCGCCAGGCGATTGCCCGGCAGTTTCTGAGCGAGGCGATTGTAATAGCCCTAATAGGGGGGAGTGGGGGGATTCTTTTGGGGCTGCTAATTGGCAATGGCGTGGCGGCTTTTCTGGGGGCTCGCTTTGTTATGCCTTGGAAGTGGGTGGGGCTGGCGGTTGCTCTTACCACGCTCGTTGGGCTGATAGCTGGCTATCGTCCCGCTCAGGAGGCTGCCCGCCTGAATCCCGTAGAGGCGCTGCGCTACGAGTGATACCAACCGAAAAAGACCCTGCTGGCTTTCCAGCCGCTCAGGCCTTGACCTTCTCGTAAAACTGCTTTTCCCAGGCTTTCTCGTTTTGCTCGGCTTCGGTGACGTACGAGCTGAAATAAGCCACGTTGAGCAGCAGCCAGTTGAGAACATTTGCTGGGAAGTAGGTCGGCCGTACAAAGTCTACAAATAGTACCACGCGGGTTTCGTTGGTGTTGTTATGAACTTCGTGCTCGAAGCAGTCGTCAAAGATGATAGCCTTACCTTCTTCCCAGTGGAGTTTCTGGTCGTGGACGCGAATCCAGCAGTTTTCGCGGTCTTTGGGCACGATGAGGCCCAGGTGCAGACGTAACACCCCGTTATACGGCCCGCGATGTGGCGGGATGTACTTACCCGGCTCTAAGATAGAAAAGAACGCCGTCTTGATGCCCGGAATTTCTCGTAGGAGGCGGGTAGTCTCGGGGCATTGGCGCGTGTTGGCCTCACTCCACCGCCCATACCCGCAAAACATGAACGTCTTCCACTGCTTGTCTTGGGTGATGGTGGCGACTTCGGGCGTAATCTCGTGGAAAGCCGGAAGGTCGTCTTTGTAGGCCAGGACGGTGTCCAGCTCTTTGCGGATGAGCGGATAGTTTTCTTCCAGCTTTTTTGCCCAGGGGAAAAGATTTACATCATAGACGGGGGGATTACCATGCACAGAGAAACGGGCGTTCACTTCTTCCACAAAGTCCACGAAGGCCTGGGTGATTTTTTCGCCGATTGTACGTGGCTTTTTGAGCGTCCCTTTGTACACCTGTGGCATGCGGCAAATTTACAGTGAAATATCCGAAGGTTGGATCTCGTTACGGCCAGGTGGCCTGGAGGTAGTAGGTAGGGCCTCCTTTTTTTCGTTGGAAGTCGGTCTCAATAGTGAGCCAGGGGGAGGTGGGTTTGTCAGAGTGCCCTATACCGCTCCAGAGGATGTGGGCGCCCTGCATGGCCAGCTGCTCTTCGGAGTAGCGCCAGAGGTCCTGATGGTCTGTGCGCAGGTGGAGGAGGCCGCCGGGTCTGAGGATACGATGGTACAAGCGCAGAAAGCGGGGGTGAGTCAGGCGGTGTTTAGCTTGGCGGGGTTTGGGGTAAGGGTCGGGATGAACGAGCCAGATTTCGGACACTTCGCCTGGGGCAAAGGCTGCCTCTAAAAGCAGCGCATCCCCCTGCCAGAAATACGCATTAGCGAGTCCCAGGGTCTCTGCTGCCCGCACGGCTGCATACAGGCGATCCGCCTTTCGGTCTAATCCAATGACCAGTGCCTGGGGCTCAAGCCGCGCCACCGCTAAGGAGAAATCGCCCTTTCCGCAGCCCACTTCCAGGATGAGAGCGGCCTCCTGTGGAAAGCCCAGCTGAGCCCGCCACTGACCGGGAGGGGGGACTTTTTCGCCGTACAGCGCATACGAACTGGCATAGTATCGGCGCTTTTTCTCCAGTTTGCCCAGCATAGGCGGGCGTGGAGGTCAGGTTTTTTCTACGAGGAGGTCTTTTCGGCGGATTTGCCAGTCCTGGCGGTGCGGGCCGGTAGAGATGGCCCATACGGGGATACCGGTTTGCGCTTCAATCCAGCGGAGGAAGGCCTCGTAGTTGGGGTCGGCGATACTTTCCCAGCCAGGGAACTCCTCGTAGCGGGGGGCTTCGTCGGAGCCGCCGACGCGCACCTTGACGGTGGGCAAGCCGGATAGCACATCGCCTTTGGTGACAATGAGGGCGGTAACCCCATTAATGGCAATGGCGTATTTCAGGAGGGGGAGGTCAAGCCAGCCGCAGCGGCGCAGGCGGCCGGTGGTAGAGCCGCGTTCGCCGCCCCGCTCTTGCAGCCAGGCGGCGAGCTCCCCGGTAATCTCGGTTGGGAACGGCCCGGCCCCCACCCGCGTCGCATAGGCCTTAATCACGCCCCACACCTGCCCGATTTCCCGCGGGGCTACCAGGAGGCCCGCGCAGGCTCCTGCCACGGTGGTGTGGGAAGAGGTAACGTAGGGGTAGCTTCCGGCGAAGACATCCAGGAGGGTTCCTTGGGAGCCTTCGGCCAGGATGCGCCGATGCTGGCGCAGCCACTCGTACGTGGAGACCCAGCGCAGGCGACGTAGGCTTTCCAGCGCCTCCCAGAAGCGTTCGGATAGCTCCACGGGTGGCGCACCCGGAAACTGCTTTTCATGATAAGCGGTCAGCTCTAAGATGCGCTGGTGATAGTCAGGCTTTTCCAGGTCGGCTATGGCGATGCCTCGGCGGGCGTATCGGTCTGCGTAGGCCGGCCCAATCCCCCGCCGAGTGGTGCCGATCTTTTCCGCATCCTGCGACACGCCTTCCAGCCAGCGGTGTACCGGCAGGATCAAGTGCACACCCCGCCCTATGT